>DATLHW010000497.1:0-4059 GCA_035539675.1 Burkholderiales bacterium
GTTGTTGACCAAATCCCGCTTCACATCCCGCAACGGCCGATCCGCAATTGCCGTCTCTGGCGCTTGCGCTGTCTGGAACGCATTTCGGTTCTCAAGCAGCGGCAAATCCTTTGCCCTCAATGGCGACGATAGCTGAAGGCAGGTCAGGCACTTCACGCAATTCTCCAATTCCCGGACATTGCCTGGCCACTGGTACGCGAGAAGGCACGAAAAGGCTTCATCGGACAGGTGAAGTTTGGGAAGACGATACACGCTGGAGTAATGCGCAATAAACGCCTCCAACAACAGCGGAATGTCTTCCGGCCGCTGATTAAGCGGTGGAACCTCGACGGGAACCACACGTAGTCGAAAGAAAAGATCTTCTCGGAACCGGCCGCTTTGAGTGGCCTCAAATAGATTGGCGTTGGTGGCGGCGACGATGCGGATGTTTGCATGTCGAAGTGTGGTCTCGCCAAGCCGCCGATACTCCTTTTCTTGGATGAACCGCAAGAGTTTGATCTGACAAGGCCAGCTCAACGAATCCACTTCATCCAAAAACAGCGTGCCTTTCTCAGCTTCCGCAATGAGTCCCTCGCTACGCGGACGCGCGCCAGTAAAGGCGCCGCCGATATGTCCAAATAATTCATTCTCAAAAAGCTCTGTCGGAAAGGCGCCGCAGTTGACAGCGACAAATCTCGCTGCGTGTCGCGGGCCGTTTTGATGAATATGACGAGCGTATAGTTCCTTTCCTACTCCCGTGGGTCCGCTTATGAGCACCTCGGCATCGATAGGCGAGACCTTCTCAAGCATCGCAAGCAAACGGAGATGTGCGGCGCTTTGACCGATCAAGGCGCCGCAAACCATATCAACCCTATTGATTCCAAGTCGCTCTTGATACGATATGCTGCAAAGGTGAGTCTGTGCGGGAATTGCCTGGCAGACAATTGTCGAAGTTGGCGTTGACGATGGAAGAGAACAACCGTTTGTCCGAATGGACGCGATGCCGCAAGCGCGCGAGCCCTGTCGTTGCGCGGTCGCATGTACTGGCGGCGTGCGCGCATGGCGAATTGAACGGGGATGTCGCCAAGCGTCTTCAGGTGACCGTGCAAATGGTGGGCAAATGGCGGCAGCGATTCCTTGATCTGCGGTTGGATGGGTTGCTCAATGCCCAGCGCTCCAGTCAGCCGTGCAAGATCAGTGATGCAAAGGCCGAGCAAGTCATCGTCCTGACGTTGCAGAGGAAGCTCGCCAGGGCTACTCACTGGAGCGCGCGGCAAATGGCAAACGCAGCCCCGCCATCCATCAAATGGCTGTGACGCGCATCTGGTATCTGGCATGCATTCGGGTTGCAGCCGCCTCGTCATGGTCATGGAGCGTTCAAACTGTCGACAACTAAAAGTTGAGGCCTCTTCGGAGAATGACGTAGCAGCGCCATCACACCTTTTGACGATACGAACTAATATGAGGGCCTAACACAATATCTATATAGACTATTGAGAATAGCGTTTGTGGGCCTAAGAAGCCGTCTGAAAAGTTACTGCATGGGCCAAGGTTCGGTCTCCGGTTCTCGCAGTACCACTTGTGCAGGTCCGGTCCTCAACCGAACCTTGGTCCGCTCGCTACACTTTTCAGTAAGGAAGCGGTCAAGCCGGTATGTCGTCTCCTCAGGCATCCGGCAGGCCGTTGGTGTAAAAAATTAAACACTTTTTGCGATCACGGCCCGCCGCAAATCAGGTTCCTCTATGCGACTTGGAATGTACATGTGTCAGTGGGGCCAACGCTCTGGGTAAGACTCGATGGGCCATGTGACATGCCCAACTTGAAACGGCCAATTTGCCGTCAACATATGGTGGAACGTTATTCCGTCGTTTCGGATGGTTGAGCAGGTGCTTGCGTGATTTAATATTTTGATTTTGCGAATACATGCAGCGGCCTGCAAAGCCGTCTACGCCGGTTCGATTCCGACCCCCGCCTCCAATAAGTCAATTGTTTGGTTTTTTCCTTTCGACGAGTTCACCTCGAACGTTGCTCCGAGTTACGTACACATCAACGGTTCTTTCCGCCCAAACTCCGGCGGCTATTCGATTCTTCTGGCGGGGGTAACGTACTACCTTGCGGCGTTTGGCTGGGTGCATCTTCCGTGTCCCGTTGCTTCTTGATTTCCGCCGCTTTAGCAATTGTCATTCGAAATACTTTTGCAAGCTCCGAATCAGGGGGATCGCTGTCGCGACGGCTTCCCTGGATAAAAACTTCATCCTTAGCGTTTGTTATCGAGGTTTCCCGCGAGGAAAACCTATAATCCTTATGTGTGTCTGTCAGTTTGTAAAACGCAATCCTTTTCACGTTTTTATTTTCTGCGGTTATGTTCTCGATAAGGCGGGTTTTGTCGTCCGTGGAAAGTTCGTTCCAGACGGCAATGGATACCTTGTCATTATTGGGTCCGATAATCTCCTGAGAGGCTTCGCGCGTGACGCTCGTGTTCGTCAACTCAGAGGGTTCTGGGGGGGGCAATTCATAACCGCCAAGATCTCCTTGCAATTCATGAATACCGGGAATCTCCAGAAAGTTTCTCACGCCAGTCAGGTTTACATAGCACTTACTCTGTGTCGAATTCAGAGTATCCAGGATCGCCCCCGTGAGTAATTCACCAGGGAGATAATCCGCTGCAAAGTCCGGGTGCTTGTTGGTGTCGATTATGTACATCGCGCTTGCTCCACCCGTTTGAGGAAAACGCTCCAGAAAGAGAAACTCATCATGTTTACTCATGACTAAGCCTGCAAAATCGCGGGGCGGATGCACGATCTTCCACCCGATCGACAGGATTATCTCCACGTTGGTTTGTTGTGGATTATCTAACTCCGCCTCCACAGCATTGACCTCGGTTGCTACGTCGCCCTGCGGTGAACGGTCTCCCTCAAGCGCTACTTCCGGATATTGCATCGAGTCCCTGTTTGCGTTCGGCCCATCGTTCGATTGCGAATGGGGAGCCTGAGGCGCCACCTCTTTGTATTCTCGCGGATCGCTTGCCTCACTTCCTGCGGAGCGTCTGTAGGCTCGCTGTTTGTACTCGGCGATTATTGTTTCAAGCCATTGGTAGCTTCTATCGCCCGAGCTTCGACTGGATTCGTCCCGGCGATGCGAATTACTGGCTTCCGATCTTTGGTTCTGATCTTCTCCGGTGTGCTTGGTCATGTCCCCCCCTCATTATTTATCATTATTTATTATCTTTTAGAATGCGTTTTTGCAACATCGATCATTCTATTCTCATCTCTGCGCAACATGTACGCCAAGCGATGATGTGTGAATAACTGGCTTATTGCACGGCAAAAAATAAGAGCCCAACAACCCTGTCTCTTTTGGAAAAATTGAGGGCGTTCAGAATCGCTGTACGACATAGGATTATCTGCTGGTTCCAATGCGCAGAATCCTGCCATAGCCTTCTCTTCTCTGCTGCATCGACTTATCCAACAATGCCCTGCGAATCTTTCGCGAAGTACGCCGTTATCTTTTTTTTATTAGTTTATTTCCTCGTTTTAGCTATGCAACCGTGGCGACTCCATTCGTTATTGAATTCCATTGTAGATACGGTGGTCGGGGATGAGGGGGCGCGCCGCATGGCGCTTCAATTTGACTTCAGCTACGCAGAGTTGCTGGATGCCCTCAAACCGTACGTGGAAGATCGCGGTGATAAGAAAATCGGACTTTACTTGGTGATTGAAGAAGAGGATCGGCTGATCCTGAAAGCAAGTCTCTACCGATCAGCTGTGGGCGTGCTTGCTCTTCTACACGTAGTACGTCGTTCGTCGCGCTGACGCCACGCCAGCGACACATCTCCGCTACCTGCGGTCCCGCCTCAACTTCCTTTAAAATCGCCATGATCTGGCTTCTACTGAATTTGCTCTTTCTTATTTTGTCTCTTCCCTCATGGAAAGCTGCATTCTCCAGTTTTGAACTGTCTATTCAAGAGGAAGTTTATGTTTCGTCGAAACAGTAAAAGAAAAAGAACTCGATTCCTTGTCAGGAGTATTTCAATGGTTCGATTTTTTCAGAGAGTGATACGCGTTGGCGTGGTCTTGGCTA
>DATLHW010000498.1:0-6369 GCA_035539675.1 Burkholderiales bacterium
CGTTGTTGGAGAGTACTGGCCTCATCGCGCCCGTCGGCGAGTGGGTGTTGCGCACAGCTTGCGAACAGATCGAGTCTTGGCGGCGTCAGGGCATTACGCCGCAACCCATATCAGTCAACGTGTCCGCTCGACAGTTCCAGAAAAAAGACTTCGCCGATGTCGTTGCCCAGTTGCTTGATGAGACTGCGACGGATCCCGCTTATATTCAGCTTGAGCTGACGGAGTCGCTGTTGATGCGGGATGTTGACGAAGTCGTGCGCACGTTGTCGAAGTTGAAAGCCATGGGCTTGCGTATTTCCGTTGACGACTTCGGTACGGGGCATTCGAGCCTTGCTTATCTCAAACGATTTCCGCTCGACCATTTAAAAATCGATCAAGCGTTTATTCGGGATTCCACTACCGATCCCGAAGACGCGGAGATTGCGCTTGCCATCATCAGTCTGGCCCATAGCCTTGGTCTCAAGGTCATCGCGGAGGGGGTGGAAAACATAGCGCAATTGGGATTTCTTCAATCACATGGTTGCGACGAGATACAAGGGTTCTACTTCGCCAAGCCGTTAGGCGCCGAGGAATGCACAAAAATGCTGCTCGAAGGACGCCAACTGCAAATGCTCGCGCCTAGCGATCAGGCGGATGTGCGGTCGGTGCTTCTTGTTGATGACAACCAGGATGACCGCGAACTCCTGCAGCACGCGCTGGCGCCCGCTGGATATAAGTTCTTCGAGGCGGATAGCCCCAAGGCGGCGTTCGACGTGCTGGCGCAACACTCGGTGGGCATTGTCATCAGCGACCACCATATGCCGGGGATGACGGGAGTGAAGTTCCTGGCCAGCGTACGCAAACTGTATCCAAATGCGATCAGGATCGCGTTGAGCGGCGTGACGGATGCAGCGAATGTGACCAACGCTGTGAATGAGGCCGGCATTCACAAATATCTATCGAAGGATTGGGACGCCATGCGAATTCGGGCGGAAGTGCGACATGCCTGTTTGCGGCGGGAGGATGTTTCTTGAATTAACTTGAGTTATGGATAAGACTTTGCGGCGCCATATGCTTCTTCCCCCTCCTATTTAAAGGACCAGCGCCATCGATCGCAGCAAGGTCAGGGCTTCTTCTATCCGTCGCCGTTCGATTTTTTGGTCAACTGCGCCAAGAAAGCGCCTTTGAAGTTAGCGTGAACCAGCACGTCAATATCTTGCAGGTCGATGCCCGCCTCGGCCAGCAGGACCGGAGATGCGCAGGTTTGTACATGGGATCGATATGGATTGGTAGAAAAAAATAACCGGATCTGCTTATTTCCCGGTTGCATACGCATGTACCGGATCGCGCACCTGCAAACCAAGCTGCTGGCTCAAGTCCAGCAATTCCTGGTGGTGTTCGGCCTTGACGAGCACCGCGTGCCAGGCGTCGTCCTGGCCATCGATGTCGACCAGAAGGTAGCCGCGGGCCGAGAGCCAAGGCGCATACGCGCGCAGCGTCGCACAGCAACGCGCTGGTCCGTGGGGCGGACCTGCCGGGCCATCAAATGCGCCCAGTCCTCTCGCTTCGGCCAGCGTACTCGCTTGAATGTTGAGCGTCTCATCATCCTTGATGTCGGCGTGAATGGCCTGATTGTTTTCGCTCAACGCGCACATCAATTCATCCAGATCTTTGACCTTGCGTAGTTTGCCCACCGCTTCCAGCACGGCTTCGGTGGCGTCCACATCACCGTCGCATACCAGTTCAACCCAGCGCGCAATGTTCTTGCGCTTGGATTTGGCCAGATCGGCTTTCTTGGGCGGTGGCGGCGGGGTGATCTCCACGCCGGCGCCCACGCCTTGCGGCCGCCAGGCGTCACGCGTCTGCCGGAGGTGGGCGCGATAGTGCTCCACCAGATCGCGTGGGTAGTAAGGGTGATCATTGAAACTACTGTCGTCGATGTCGTAGGCGCATACGGCCAGGGCGACTTCGAAGGCGAAGTCGCAGAACAAGTTGTCTTTGCCCGGCGCGGTGTCCAGGTTGGGCTTCCAGCCGTAAGGGCGCATCAGACGGGGCCAGTTTTTCATGTGCGCGGCCAAGGCGCTCGCGCGCTTATCCGCAGGCTGCGCCAGTGCGGCAACGATGGGATTAGTCCAAGGAGCCGCGTACTTGTCGACCGTGTATTTCTTGACTAATTTATAGTCAGGGATGAAGGATTTGATGAGCAGGTCAAACAGATAGCCGCGCTTTTTATCGACCGGCGAGATCAGTTGCCGAAATAATGCCAAGCCTTCACTTGAATCGATCAGCAGTAAGGCCAAGCTTGCAAACTGAAAGTCTTCGCGCCGAATACCGCCAACCGGATAAGCGGTGAGCCAATCGTCATTAATTTCCCCGCCACGCGTTCTGACAAATTCTGCTGCTTCTTTCAGAGCGGCGCATCGCTCGACAACGGATTGTGCAACGACGTCGAGCGGATCGCCTTGGCCGTATTGATGCAAGACATACAGTCGGTAATCTCTGAAGCCGGAAGACGTGCTCCAGACTTGGGACTCCGGCTGAAGAGTTGAGAAACTTGCGCGCTTAGATTCCTCTAGATAATGCGCCATCCAAAAAAATTCCGTGTAACGCTCCCGATTTCCTGCAGGATCGCGCATTTTGGGTAAATCGTTTACGGAGTCCATAGTTTTCCTACTTCTACGTCAAGTTCATCAATTCCCACGACTTTGACTTCGTGATATGTGGCGCCATTCACATCTGTTTGCGCATACACTTTTTTGGTTTTTCCATTCGCCAAGCCGTCAGTAATCTTTTTCCGCTCGGTCTCTCGACGACGGGTAGGCGAAGCCCTGACTTTACTGCGATATGTTCATTTGTTATTCAAAACTCATGTTGAATTGAGGAGCCTAGTGATACTCCAAAAACCCCGCGAAATGCTCGGCCTTGATTTGATTCGCCGCTACTACGGCGCCCAATCGTTGCAGCTTATCGACGTGCTCCACGGAATCCAATGCCTGCACATGCTTTGCTTGGATATCTTCCAGCCCGAGCTTGTTTAACCCCGCTTGGGTCACATCGGCGTCATAGCGCATATAGGTGAATAGCTTCGACTTGGTCGGACCAGTCTTGCCGATCATGTCACCCACTTCGCGGTCGAGAGGCAGGCCGATCTTGCAGGCGCCGAATGTGCGGCAAAGAAAATCCTGCTCATTCTTGGCGGCATAGGTCAGCGCCGGAATAATGGTTTTGAGTTCGTATCCCACATGCATCTGCGCTGTTTTCAGCTTGTCGTTTGCTTCCGGATTCACACCTGTGCCGATCGACACCACCAGCATTTTGTCTTCGCCGGTTTCCCATTGCACATGATAGGGCTCCGAGGTCGCCATTAAAAAAGCCTGGAAGGCGGGGTTGTTGTACATCGTTACGCCGCCATCGACAAAGATGAAAGTTTTTCTTCCCACCGCGACGACTTCGGGCGGGAAAAATGTCGGCGCCGCCGTGCTTGCTCTGACCAGTTTCCACAACGGCAAATCGAGATTGCAATCGCAGTGCGGCTCGTCACGACGGGTCTGCAGATTGTATTTCGCGAAGGGATTGTTGGAGACGGGCCACGGCGAATCGGTCGTCGCGTTGCGCATGACCATCATCAGCATAGACTTTAATTTGGGGTCGCCTAGCGTCGTCTCTTCGCCTAGCTCCTCCTTCAGTTTCAGCGACAGATTGTCGTCGTCGTATTTGTAGTGCAGTCGATTGAGAATGCAGGCGGGATCGAACATGTCGTTCCCGCTCGTGAGATAGAACTCGCGGATTCGCGCGACGGACATGCCGGAGGCGATGCAAGCGGCGATGATGGCGCCGGTGCTCGTGCCTGCGACGAAATCGAAGTAGTCCGACAAAACGAAGTTGGGGCCGGCGTTCGTTTTCTTGCGCAGCATATCCTCCAATGCGCTCAGGATTTCGACGCTGATCATTCCGAGAATTCCGCCGCCGTCCAAGGCGAGTATTTTCTTTTTACCGGGGGCTCTTATACGTTGTTCGAGACTCATTTTCGCTACAACTCGTTTGTATTAATAATGCACGGCGGCCTGCTGTGCTTTTTCATCCGATCCACCATGTCCTTCGTGCCTCCGGGGCCATCGCCTTCACGACCATTCCATAGCGTGACGAATCGAGCGCATTCGGGGCCATGGACCAAGGTGGTGTATAGCATCCACAGGTTGTTGCGTGCGAAGGGGTTTGCGCCTTTGGGAGCTGGGCCCAGCACTTCGGGAGCGATCAAGGTTTTTACCCGCGGGTCTTGCTTCACGGCATAGAACCGATCTACCCATTCGCTGCCGCCAACCGCGACGGAGCGTTCGACGAACTCGAGTTCGGGCAGGGCTAGATACAACGTAAGCGGCACATTGCCGGCAAGGCAGGCTTCCGCAAACAGAATGTCGCCGCCGCATGCGCCGCCGCAAAGCGCCATGTCTTCCGGCCCGACGCCGAGCTCTTCCAGTTTCTGCGCAATGGCTATCGCCGCCTTCCTTTCCTTCTCCGCCGGGAAGCGTGGCTCCTGGCGTCCAGGTTTATCGATCATATGACCGCTGAAAAGAATGGCCTTTCGTGGCGATTTGGCGGGGGTGATTCGCGCCAGCTCGTATTCGTAGATTTCCAACGCGGGTTTAACAACATCAGGACGGAAGTCCAAGTCGCGCAGGATGGTGAGTTGTTGCCGTGATGAGTCCAAGGCGAACCAATCGTTTTCCGCCGCCGCAACGGCGTAACGATGAGCCCTGATGACGGTTGGTTCGTTGGATACCAGCAGTTCCAGATTCGCCAAACTTGCTCGCGCCCAGTAGTTGCGCGGATCTTTATCGAGCGGAGCCAAGCATGACCATCGCACGCCGCCTTCGAGCGCCTGAAGACTGACAGGACTGTTGTCCGCGCAACCCAGATGACGAAGCAGGTAGCGAAGTGTGAGCGCATTGATGCCCGAATAAAAATGTCGAGGATCGGTGCGAAAGGCGGCCTGATAGGGTTCGATCGCTTCATGCAATAAGGCTTCCTGAGAGGCCGCGATCAAACGCATCTCGGCGCCGCTTCGTTCCGGAATGCGCCAGCGGTGGACCCATTCGGTTTTCTGCGCGCGACCCAACAGGCACCAGCAATCAGGATTGTTCGTATGAATATCGAGAATGTCGCGAATCCATATCTCGGCTTCATGGTGTTTGTTCAATCGACCCAGAATGACGCCGATGCTGCAGAGACTCTCCAGATCCGTTGGGTCGATCGCCAGCGCCGATTCGAATTGCTCCAGCGCCAAATTGTAAAGACCGAGTTTGAGCAGCGCCTTGCCGGCCAGGCAACGGGCTTCCTTGCGCAACACCCATGTGGGCGTTTCTTCCGCCAGCACCAGGATATCGCCTGCACGGTTTTGGCGACGTGCGAGTTCGATGCGATCTCGCCAACTGTCATAGACGTCCCAGAATTCGGTCGTATCTGCGACCTTCAGGGATTTCCAATTGGGTTCGTGGAGATAAGGCAACTGGTTGTAGACCGGACTTATCTTCAGTCCATGCCAGGATTTCATCGTCTCGCTGGCGTAGCGGGTGAGGGCCGCGCGGTCGACGGCGACCATGTCAGGATCGGGTTTGCCGTCTTTGCGGTGATAGCGAAGCACACGGTCGGTGACGATATCGAATGGCAGTCTGCCTTCGCGACAACCGATGATCACGACGCCGCGAGCGCGTAGCGCGTGGCGTACGCCGAGCTCGTACCACACATTGGGGTTTTCAATACTGACGTCAACCACTACCAGATCGGCTAGCAGCAGTTCTTGAAACATGTCTTTGCGGATTTCGCCTGCGCGCATTTCTTCGTCGCCGCGCAATGCTTCGAAGCCGGCGGCCTCCAGCGCCGGGCGTATCAGGTCTGCGTAAATTTGATCGAAGTCGATCCCTTCCTTGACTCCGAACGGCATGGCCACGAATGCGTGTAACGCCATGGCGAGGTTCCTTCTGCGAGGGATGTGTAAGTTGTTAAGCGCCTGACTGTCGCAGGATGGCGACATGATAGGCTGCCCCATACTGGTTATAGCAGAAAGTTAGAGAGGGGCGCCTGATGCGGTCATTGTCCACCCGAATTGACTCATGAACCTCGTTGCTCGCGATTGTATCCGGGGCCTCGCTGGCAATCGCGAGCAAGCTCGCTCCTACGGGAACGGTATAACGGAAGGTTTATTCTAAGAATCCGCCTTCGGCGGCGCAGGCGAGAAATAGCTCGCCGCTAACACCAATACGGCGATGGCGATCAACGAACCCGTCCATGCCGCCGTGCCGACATTTGCGAGATCCACGAACAGCAACTTCGCGCCGACCACGGCGAGTAGCGAGAATCCCAAGAACCATCGGCTGCGATCCAGTTTGCGCG
>DATLHW010000499.1:0-3357 GCA_035539675.1 Burkholderiales bacterium
GATTGGAAACACGTTCATCGAATTGGCGAAGCAGGATATGCGCAAGCACTTCATCAATCTTCCCGATCAGGATTTGGCGTACTTTCCGGAGGGAACCGAGCACTTTGACGACTATGTGCAAGCGGTCGGCTGGGCGCAGAAGTACGCGCAACTTAACCGCGAGTTGATGATGCAAAACGTTATCGCCGCGGCGCGTAAGGTGATTGCCAAACCGTTCGACGCGTATGTAGAAGCGGTCAACTGTCATCACAACTATGTGCAACGCGAACATCATTTCGGCAAAGATGTCTTGGTGACTCGCAAGGGTGCCGTATCGGCTCGCGCTGGGCAGATGGGAATCATCCCAGGTTCAATGGGAGCCCGATCGTTCATCGTCCGAGGCAAGGGTAATGAGGAAGCTTTCTGCTCCTGTAGTCACGGCGCAGGTCGAAAGATGTCGCGCACGGAAGCAAAGCGCCGATTCACGATTGCGGATCAGGTCTCGGCGACCGCAGGCGTTGAATGTCGCAAGGACGCTGACGTGATTGATGAGATTCCGATGGCGTACAAGGATATTGATGCCGTGATGCACGCGCAGGCTGATTTGGTCGAGATTGTGCATACGCTAAAACAGGTTGTATGTGTAAAGGGATAACTGTTGATTAATCCATTGAGCGGATTACGCTCAATGGATTTGTATGGAGAAAAATAAAAATGCTGGAACTAGATGGATCACAAGGAGAAGGCGGCGGGCAAATTCTTCGCACCGCTTTAACGCTGGCGATGTGCACGGGCTCGCCCTTTCGCATCGAAAGCATTCGAGCAAAACGCTCGAAACCCGGATTATTGCGACAACATCTAACCGCCGTGCTTGCCGCTACTGAAGTATGCGACGCAAAAACAAATGGCGCGACGATAGGTTCACAGTCGCTGGAATTCATACCAGGAAAAATCAAGCCGGGCGACTATCGTTTCGCCATTGGCAGCGCAGGCAGTTGCACGCTGGTTTTGCAGACCGTCCTGCCTGCCTTGCTTTTTGCGGATGGCCCAAGTCACGTACTGCTTGAAGGAGGAACACATAATCCGTTCGCCCCGCCTTTCCATTTTCTGGAGCGGGTTTATCTTCCGTTGTTGGCGCGCATGGGCGCCAAGGTGTCGCTTGAACTGAAACGATTTGGCTTTTACCCTGCCGGTGGCGGAACAATTTCCGCGACGATCAATCCCGTCTCACGGCTCGAACCGCTTGAACTCTTATCACGAGGCGAACGCAGAAGCGCGCAGGCGGAAAGCTTCATCGCGGGCGTTCCCGCACACGTCGCAAAGCGGGAGCTGGAAGCAATCGCAAAGGCGTTCGGATGGGAAGACGAACAATTACTGATACGCGGGCTGCCCAACGAACAAGGACCGGGCAACGCTCTGTTCGTCACCCTGGAGCACGAAAATGTGACCGAATGTTTTGTGGCGTTCGGGGAAAAGGGCGTAACCGCCGAAGCGGTCGCCAAACGAGTCATCGGCCAAGTGCGCGACTACACCGCCACCACGGCTGCGGTGGGTCCTTACCTTGCCGACCAATTGCTATTGCCGCTATCGCTTGCGGGAGGTGGTTCGTTCACAGCCTCGGGTTTGACCCAACATGCGTTGACGAATATCGAAGTAATCGGCAAGTTTTTACCCATCGATATTCAAGTGCAGCGGACCTTGGCGGGCGACCACAAGTTCACAATAGAAACATCTCACCAATAACCTATTTGAGAGATGTAGCTAATGTCAATCACAGTTGTGTAGTGTGTAGGGCGGAAGGCGCTATCACTTTGGCCGCTGCGCCTCCGGCTTGCTCGAAACTTCGCCTTAGGGCTCGTTTTCCGCCCTGCACGTTAGATAAAATCATCGTGACTGACCACTAGCCCCTTCTTTGCAAAAGGTTGCCGTCACGTCGTGATGCGACTAGGCATATCAACAATCCAATCGGCAATTTTTACTGCCTCATCAGTAGATTTGATCGTCATCAAACCCCTCGCCACAGCGCAAGATGTGCTGAACCAGCGAGCCTGCTTCCTAGACAACGGAACATAAGATCGGAGCGGACCCTGCAAACGCTTCGGGCGCCGACCGGCACGATGCTTGCTCTCCTTATCTTCACAACGAGCAGCATTATCACTCACATCCCAAGCTTATCTTTTTCGATTACGCGGAACTTAACCATAGCGACTGACTCCACGAGAATGGAGGAGTCGTATCGGAGCGCCACTCATGCAGACTGTGCTTCTAAGCGTCGCGGTCATTATTGCCGTCGCGGTCATATTCAACCTCTACAAAAAGCGGCAAGCTGAACAAGCCAATCCTCCTGTGGGCCAGTTCATGGATGTCGAAGGCGTGCGACTGCACTACATCGACAAGGGGCAGGGAGAGCCCATAGTCCTGTTGCACGGGAACGGCAGCATGATTCAGGATTTCATCATTAGCGGTGTAGTTGACCTCCTTGCATCGCGATACCGCGTGATCGCCTTTGATCGGCCTGGGTATGGCTATAGCAAGCGTCCGCGCGGCAGGAGTTGGAATCCAATCGCGCAAGCAAGAGTTCTACGCGTCGCCTTGCAGCAGCTCCAGGTCACGCACCCGGTCGTATTAGGTCACTCGTGGGGAACAATGGTTGCTCTAGCGCTGGCGTTACAATCGCCAGCTTACGTACGCAGCCTTGTGTTGATGTCGGGATACTACTACCCCACCCTCCGCCCCGATGTCCCAATCTTTTCAACGCCGGCCATTCCTGTCATCGGCGACATTCTGTGTTACACGATTTCGCCGATACTCGGACGGCTAATGTGGCCAGGTCTGCTTCGAATGATCTTTGGGCCTGCCCCGACCCCGCAACATTTTTCCGAAAAATTTCCCGTCTGGATGGCCCTTCGCCCGTCGCAACTTCGCGCAAGCGCCGCGGAAAGTGGATTGATGATTCCATCCGCGTTCAAGTTTCAGCGTTACTACCAACAATTGACGATGCCGGTAGTGATCGTGTCGGGCGCCAATGATCGATTCGTGCATCCGAACCGCCACTCGATGCGGCTACATCGAGAGTTGCCGCAGAGCGTACTTCGCCTCGTTCCAGGCGCTGGGCACATGGTCCACCAAGTGGCTCCACATGAAGTAAGCGCGGCGGTTGATGAAGCAGTAGGACGACAATCCAATTTAAGTTGGCGATCTTCCCAGGAAGAAGAACGGCTAGATCGCGGCCAAGCGCCCGTCGCTACTCCTCATTCTGAACGCGGCGAGGCGGCTCCTGCATTCGAAAAAAGTCACTCGGACTACCGAATCGCCTCATCGAAAGTGGCGCCTGAGCATAAGCCGGATATGGCTAGCGCCAAGGAGCCCTTACTCACA
>DATLHW010000500.1:0-6293 GCA_035539675.1 Burkholderiales bacterium
GCGATTTCCGATAATAAACATACCAATCAAATCGCGTCTTTCTCCGCCTGGCGTTGTTGCTCGTCGTTGCCATAGTTCACTATGACGCCTCCTCGCCCTTGCAGGGCGCGTCTGCGCTTGCATGTGCAGACCGTTTCGCAGGCTCGCAGCATGCTGCTCGAAACCCCTACTCAACCCTAGCCAGACGAAGAAATCCATCGATTTTATTGGTATGTTTATTACCGGAAATCGCCTAAGAAGCTGTCTGAAAAGTTACTGCGCGTGCGGATTTCCGGCATCCGGCGCCCTTGCCTATTTATCTGTACGCGTCCGTTCCTCAACCGGAACTCCGCCCGCTCACTACCCTTTTGCGACGCCCTCTTGAGGGGGAGAGGGGGGTATAGGTGGTAGCTTGAGTTATATACATGCCCTTGACCTTAGCAGTTGCGCACCATTTTTAAACTGTAAAAGACTTTTCGGTAAGGCTTACTCTTGCCGAAGAAGCGCTCTATCAAATCAAGTCGAATTCTTGTCCCACAAAGCAGCAACGCTGCGGGGTGGTTTTGCGTAAGTCTTAATTAATATGCGTAAAACAATTAGAGCCATTTCTTATAGACAAGTTCGTCCAATGGCGTCCGCATTTTTTATCATTTCCCAACGAGAACGATAAGGCGATTTCCGAATGATTTTGAATTGCCCGTGACAGGCGGGTCACCGTGTTTTCGGCGTTTCGCGCGATAGCCTCAAAGCCCATGAAAGTTTCAAATGAAGCAAGCGACCCGAGGCCGAGCCGGATAAGGAGGGCGTACGAGCCACGCGTAGAATAGGTGGGGCGCAACGCAAGCCCGAATAGATCTCGAACAGGCTCTAAGACCAAGCATCCCGGATTACGCGTCGCTAATCCGGGATGCTGCTGGTCTTGGAATTACTTCTCTACAATCTTTGCTTTCGAACGCAGTTCCGCGATCATTTTCTGAACTTGTTGCTGCTGCAACTGATTGCGGATGCTGTCTTTCATTTCGTCGAAAGCCGGGGCTTTCATGTCACGGATGTCGTCCACTTTGATCACGTGGAAGCCGAAGTTGGTTTGAACCGGCTTTTGCGTGGTTTGTCCTTTTGACAGCGATTTAAGCGCGTCGGCGAACGGGCCTACGAAGCGGCCGGGAGGCGCCCAATCCAGATCGCCGCCATTTTCTTTTGAGCCGGTGTCCTCGGATTTTTCCTTGGCGAGCTTGGCGAAATCGCCGCCTTTGTTTAGTTGCTCGATGATGGTTTTTGCTTCCTCTTCGGTTTTCACCAGGATGTGACGGGGCTTGTATTCTTTATCGCCCATCTGGCCCTTGATTGTTTCGTACTCTTTTTTGACATCAGCGTCGCTCACGGGATGGGTTTTGACGTAATCCTGGACATACGCTTCGGCGAGCACCTGCTGACGACCCATTGCGATGCGAGTCGAGACTTCCGAGCTCTTGTCGATTCCCTTTTTCGCGGCTTCCTGGCTGACAAGCTCCATCAACACCAATTGGTTTTTCACGGCGTTAACGAGTTCTGGGGATTCGGGACGGCCCTGGGCGGCTTGGGCTTTAACCATCAGGTCAATGCGGTTCTTGGGGATGGTCACACCGTTTACGGAAACCGTACCGGCGGAGCTTGTGGCGGACTTGCTGGCTTGCTGTGCATAAACGCCGGCGACCCCAAAGATGGAGAGCGTGAGCGCTAGAGAAATATAAGCGTGCGACTTTTTCATAGATACCTCGGGGGTTGAAAATACGAAATTACAAGATTAGAGACAGGACTTATGCAAAGCTGTTCCAGCAAGGTGCGCCGACGCAGGCAGTACGAGCTTGTACGGCAAGGAGGCGTAACGCCGCTGGCGGCAGTTTTTCGTAAGTCCGTGGAAATGGTTCATAACTCATCTGGCGCAAACGCATCAATCGCCAGCGCATGAATTTCACGCCGCATCAAATCGCCGAGCGCATCATAAATCATTCGGTGCCTATTGAGGCGCGAAGCGCCGGCGAATGCAGCGGAGACGATCGTTAGCTGATAGTGACCGCCGCCATCGCGGGCGCCGGCGTGGCCTATATGTTTGCCGCTCTCGTCCTTGATCTCCAGGGAAACCGGTTGCAGTTTGCCGAGGCGTTCACGAATAAGGTCTGCGGTCGTCATTCCGGAAAAACTTTTTTGAAAGGCTTCACGGTAACCCGGCCATAGGCTCCTGCTGTCGCGTATGGATCAATTGCCGCCCAGGAGATGGCTTCATCCAACGAGGCGAACTCCGCAACGATCAGCGATCCCGAAAACCCGGCAGGTCCTGGGTCGGGACTGTCGATTGCAGGGTGGGGGCCGGCCAGAATAAGTCGTCCTTCGGACTGAAGCGCGCGCAGGCGTTCAAGATGCGCGCTTCGAGCGGTGAGGCGTTTTTCAAGCGAGCCGGGAACATCCTCCGCAATGATCGCGTATAACATTATTGGGATTCTTCCTTATGTTCGATATGCCTGGACAGCCAGATTCCCTGCAATATTACGAATAGCAGCATCATGCCCATTGAGCCAAACAACTTGAAATTGACCCAAGTCTCCGTAGAGAAACTATAGGCGACATACAAATTCACGGCGCCCATGGTGGCGAAAAAACCTGCCCAACTCAGATTCAATTTGTCCCAGATTGGTTCCGCCGCGGTGATTTGTTTTTCCATCATGACCCGCATCAAGTTGCGACGAAACAGGATTTTCCCTCCCAGCAACACGGTGGCGAACAGCCAATAAAGCACCGTCGGTTTCCATTTGATGAACGTCTCGTTATGCAGCAGCAGCGTGGCGCCGCCGAATACAACGATGATCCCAAGGCTTATCCAGAGCATGGTATCCACCTTCTTGCCCCGCGCCAAAAGCCACGCGATTTGCATGAACGAGGCTGCGATTGCAACGGCTGTAGCGGTGTAAATGCCCCAAATTTTGAAGGCGATGAAAAAGAGGATGACAGGGAAGAGGTCGAATAGGAATTTAGCCATATTTAATTAATGTTTGACCATCCATTTGGCTTGCTCTGCTTGCAGCAATCCTCGTACTTCGTCGGAAAACGCCGAATGCTCCGCTTGCCGCACCGCTTCAGCGAAAAATCCTGCGCATTCCTCGGGCAGGCGTTTTTGCAGCGTTTCAAATGCGTGCAGCATCATGGGAGGGTCTTGCGTACGCACCGACACAATCGCGAAATTGAGCAGCAGGACTCGCCATGGACGATTGGGATTGGATTTCTCCAGGTCGTTTTTGATCGCTTCAGGCGTTGAGTGAATGAGCCCTTGCATCAGGCCAAATACGGCCGCCAATTCCTGTTTCGACGTCGCGTCGTTGGCCATGAAGGCCAGCGCGTTAACCATGGGCTCCGGAGTCGTTACTTCGCACTCGTGCCGCATCGCCCAAAGCCCGGCGCCGATAATGAGTTTGTCGACATCGGGCGCCAACGTCGTTAGCTCAAGACGATCAAGCCAATTGCGCAACTCGGCCAGGCAGCGTAGGCAATAGTCGGCGAGCTCGCTGGTGTCTTCCAACAGTATCGCGCCGGTTTCCCCATACTCTTCATCCAGTTTGGTGAAGGCGTTGAGAAATTCTCCGACAGCCTTGGTTAGATCGGGAAGCGGCGTTTGACCGCTCTGCGCGCTTCCGCGTAATTCGTATGCGCGCAGAATTTTCGGGGCCATGGACTTGAAGCGATTGCTGAGGTCCTTACTTGCTTCGGCCTGGACGTCGGCCAGTTTTATTTCCTTGATTTCAATCACTGGAGGGTAATACCACGGTAAAAAGGGAGCCATTTTGCTATGATTTACGATCACTCCACAAGTTCGCCCTCCGTGCTCAACGCCGATTTGCATAGTCATTCCACCGTTTCAGACGGTTTGCTGTCCCCCACAGACCTCACTCGCCGGGTCGCTGATTTGGGGGTGGAGTTATTCGCTCTTACCGATCACGACGACGTGCGCGGTCTGGCTGAGGCGCGCGAGGAAGCGGCGCGTCTTGGGCTTCGTTTCGTGAATGGCGTGGAGATTTCGGTCAGTTGGGAAACGACCACGTTGCATGTCCTTGGCCTCAATATAGATCCTCAAAATGAAGATCTCGCCGGCGGTCTTGCGGTAGTGCGCGAAGGACGTATTAGTAGAGCTCGCGGCATGGCAGACGATCTCGCCCGCGTTGGCATTCCCGGCGCGCTGGAGGGCGCTAACAAGTACGCCACGAACAAGGAAATGATTGGTCGCACCCACTTCGCACGGTTTCTTGTGGCGAGCGGCGTCTCGTCGGGTGTCAAGGATGTGTTTAAGCGCTACCTGGTCAAGGGAAAGCCCGGTTACGTGGCGCATGAATGGGCAAGCCTCTCCGATACGATCCGGTGGATTCGCAGCGCTGGCGGCGTGGCGGTTATTGCGCATCCTGGTCGTTACAAGCTCGGCGCGAATCCTATGCGACGCTTGCTTGGCGAATTCCGCGATTTGGGCGGAGATGGTTTAGAGGTAATCACGGGAAATCACACGCCCGATCAGATGCGGCATTATGCGAGCCTCGCGAAAAATTTCGGTTTCGCCGCTTCAAGGGGATCCGACTATCACGGACCTGGCGAGAGCTATGCGTTGCCCGGTAGATTGCCGCCGTTGCCCGAAGGGTTGCGGGCGGTGTGGGATCTTTGGAAGTAATTCCATTTCTAAATCAAAGGTGCACTTTGTTGGCGGGGCTTGCCGTACTATTTGTGCTGTCTGCGCCCCGCCGTCGCGTTCACGTTTGATTTAGAAATGGAATAGTAGAGGCGAATATTTAAGATTCAGGGTTGCGCCGCGCAGAGGGGCGCAATGCCTGTGCTACACTCACGTCTCGATTTTCAGCGCAGTTTCCGCGCATGGCGCAGTTTTTTCACATCCACTCTCAAAATCCTCAGCTCCGTCTAATCCGTTCCGCCGTTGACATTGTCCGGAAGGGCGGTGTGATCGTTTATCCAACGGATTCCTGCTATGCGTTTGGCTGCCATATTGGGGATAAAGGCGCCATGGAGCGGATTCGCGCCATTCGCCAAGTGGATGATCGGCATCATTTCACCTTGGTATGCCGGGATTTGGCCGAGATTGCCCAGTACGCCAAAGTGGATAACGTGCAATACCGTTTGCTTAAAGCCAATACGCCGGGTAGTTATACGTTCTTGCTGCATGCGACAAAAGACGTGCCGCGGCGTTTGCAGCATCCACGACGAAGCACGATCGGTATTCGTGTGCCGGATCATCCGGTTGTGCTGGCGTTGCTGACCGAGCTTGGCGAGCCGCTACTGTCGACAACGCTGATATTGCCGGGAGACGAGCAGCCGCTTACCGAAGCCGAGGAGATCCGCGAGCGGCTCGAGCATCAAGTAGACTTGGTGCTCGATGCGGGGCACTGCGGCGCCGAGCCGACAACCGTGATCGATTTATCCGACGACACGCCAATTCTGGTGCGGATGGGCAAGGGATCTCCGGCTCCTTTTGGATTGTCTGCGTAGCATCTACTGGGATTAAACCGTTGGATATCGATCAATTAATTCAAATTATTTCCATAGGGGCAATCCCAGTCATCTTCGCCATCACGCTGCACGAGGCTGCACATGGGTACGTAGCCAAGCGTTTTGGAGACCCCACTGCCTATATGCTGGGGCGTGTGACGCTTAACCCCGTGAAGCATATCGATCCGGTTGGCACTATCGTCATGCCGCTAATCTGTCTGATGTGGGGAGGAGGGTTATTATTCGGTTGGGCGAAGCCGGTTCCGGTCAACTTTGCGCAGTTGCGTAATCCAAAGCGGGACATGTTGTGGGTCGCCGCCGCAGGGCCCGCCGCTAACCTCTTTATGATCTTTTTCTGGGCCGGCATTATCAAGTTCGCTTCGCTGATTCCGAACAATCCGTTTCTTGAGCCAATGATTGTGATGGGCAGTATTGGCATGAAGATCAATGCGATCTTGATGGTCCTTAACCTGTTGCCGGTGCCGCCATTAGATGGAGGGCGCATTGCTGTGAGTTTGTTACCCGCGCCATGGTCTAACCGGTTGGCTGGACTTGAAACTTACGGCTTCATCATTTTCGTCGCGCTATTAATCGCGCAGTCGCAGATGGGATTTCTGGATATTCTTCTGGGCCCATTTGTGCGCTTCGCCTTGCTGTCAATTAGCAGTCTTTTTGGAATTTAAAACGTATTTCAGGACGTCCTTTAAAAGCTCTTGCGCAGGAAGCTTTTAAAGCACGTTCTTAGACGAGGAGAATAATCGATGTACGCCGACCGCGTCCTTTCCGGCATGCGACCAACC
>DATLHW010000501.1:0-7352 GCA_035539675.1 Burkholderiales bacterium
GCAGCGCGCCAAAATCCCCTTTGAGCGTCTTGGCGCTATGACCATTGCGGGTGTTCGCCGTGTCGTTGGTCACCTCGCCGCTCTTGTCGTGGCCCAGATGGCCGGGTCATCTCAACCGCCAGAGCGCGCTCGACCAGCATCCTGGTCAATTGCTTGAGCAAACCATTCTCGCCAATCAGGTCTTCAGGTTTCTTGTAGTTGGCAAGCAGGCTATCCGCCAGTTTGACCAATTCGGGATCGGGCTTCGCCCGTTGCGAACGCTTTGGTGCGGTCATTATTTCTCCTTGAGGACGGCAGTCTCCTGCCAAATGACCGTTTACACAAAACTAATTACACCCTCATTGAACGCGAGCAAGCTCGCTCCTACAGCATTGCGGGACATTACGCGGCGTAATGCCCGTTGTTTATTGCGCTCTACGTAACTGACCTAACAAACGGCGCCGCCTCTGTACCCTTTCCCATTCTCGTTCAATGCGACAAACCACGCACCGACCTGTTGGATCAATTTCGTAAATTGCCGAATGCAATTCTGTTGGGCAGCCTGTCCTTTTGGGAGGATGTCGACGCGAAAGGAGAGGGGCTATCACTCGTCATCATCGATAAATTCACATTCGCGCTACCAGATGATCCGGTACTCGCGGCACGTATCAACGAAATCAATAAATGGGGCGGCAATGCTTTCATGGATTATCAATTTTCCCGTGCAGTTATCAACTTGAAATAAGGTAAAGGGCGTTTGATCCGCGACGAAAGTGATCGGGGTGTGTTGATGATATGCGACCCGCGTTTGTTGTCGCGCCCTTAAAGTCGAATGTTTCGAATCACAATCACTTGCTGGGACATAGACTTACATTTTTGAAATGTGCAAATAAACACAATATTGCGCAATTGTTCGCTCAAGCCGTCAGTGCGGCGATAACGCCTAGCGAAATCAATTGATTAGAAAAATCAGCCTCCCCGGCATAAAACTTGCGAAGCCATCCCGAGGGTAGTACCCAATGAGCCATGCTCCATCGAAGATACGAAATCAGTCTGTTGTGGAGGAAGGTTCTGTCTAACCATCATTTAGTCGGAGTTTAAATACATATAAGGAGCTAACAATGAATGCAGACGGCCATGTAGGTGATGATGCAGTTGATATCGCGCGACCCCATATTCCCGTCGGACCCCTAACCAAAAGTGCGTTAAGGGATGATCGTGAACAAAGTAGCCTTAATTACGCTTATCAAAAAGCGCAACGAGCGCCTAACATTCCGAACAAAGCAGAATTTCTTCAAGAAATCGTTGCAAGCATTATCGATACTCCGCATCCAACCCCGCCGGCGCTGCCTACTAAATCCCATACCGCACATCTTCTAACCAAATTCACCGATAATTTCATGCTGCGTGTGGACCATGCGCTAGCCGCAAGACCTGCAGACGCCGATGCGGAAGTGTCGGCAGAAGCAGCTAAGTATTCAGATCCGCAAACCCATCATGACGAGTTTCAGCAAATCAGTCAGATCGCAAATCTTATCGGTGTAGATCTGAGCGAATTCCTTCCTGCGACTGTTGATGCCTACCCAACCGACGCGGATGAGCTGAGAGATTTCAGCGATAATTTGCGAGATGCTGTAGCAGATAGTATGGAAGAGGCGATCGATAGGTTTGGGCTATCCACTGAAGTCATCAGCAAAGAGCAACAGCGAGAGGATCACGAGTTAAAAAGACAAGTCGTCGCTGCGGTGATCGGTCACGGGGTCGACTTATCACAAATAAAGACGTGGATGGATGTCGATGCAGATGGTAATCCAATTCCCATTACTGATTATCTTACGTCGATTGGCGTCATTGCTGCAGATGCAAATTTAGATAACCAGAGTTTGGTCGATATTATTCTTCAAGATCGGCGACCGGACACTGCACCGCAATATCAAACCAGAATTTCCTTTGAGAGCAAGGGACAGCCAGACAGAGAAATGCCGGGCGTCGATGATTATCTTACGGCGTTGCAAGGAATAGCAGGCCGCCCGTTTAGTGTCAATGATTTGTCTGGTGAAGATTTCGAAGATATGTATCAGAAAATGAAAGCCGCCATGGAGCACTCCATGCCGTATGCCCCGATCAGATATAAGCAGCCACATGAGGACATAACTGATGTTGCCAGGGAAACATTGCCCGACTTCATCTTGCGCTCCTCGATGCTAGATATGCATTCCATGGTGATGTCTGATTTTACGGATGATCCAGCAAAGGGAGAAGAAACGCTTGCCATGCTGCACGTTCTTCAAAAGGTGTCGGCACGCTATCTCGAAGATAAAGCCGATAACGCATATCTTCCCTTTGAGACGAGAAAACATCTATTAGATAGGGCTGAAAAAATCAAACAAAGAGGCTTTCGCATCCTGGCGGAATCCAAAGAAGCCATTGAGGTCGTACCTCCGATTATGGATCGATTTTTAGATGCTATCGAGGCAAAGGCGGGCGCTTTGAATGGGCCAGCTAGGGATGAATTCTTATCGGAGTTTCACCATGACGGGGTTGCGAAGGTAGGCGGCTTTAACGGCCCAAGTGATCTCACCTCCAATGATGGAGCCGTTTCCGCCGACTATATACATGACTCGATTGGCGTAATGGCTACTGCTACAGCGAGAAGCCCTAATATCTTCGGACAAGAGATACGGTTTCCGGTGGATTCCGGCAAAGGGCAATCTGGTCGGCGGGATAAGGGTGGCCATATGACCGGATTCGATGGACAAACTGCGCAGGGACCGATGCCAGCGGGACAAGAAAAATATGAGCAGATTCCCGGACGACGGTTTACGTTTAGTCCTTCGCAAGTATTCAAGGATGCCTCCACCGCGGAGCATCATCATTGGTGGCGTAGATCCAGTAACGAAGCCCAACAGGGTGTTTATGTCAAAGAGTGGAACCGCATCTGTGCCGAGAATCCGCTCGTCGCTCATCTTGCCTCCAAGGAAGTGATTGGCACAGAGGGACAACGCGGTAAAAAAGGCATCAACACAACTTATGAGAAACAGCGAGCGATTAGTCAATCCTATATCGCAGCAGTTGGCGGCCTTATGTCAGCCTTTCTGCTTCCTGCACAGAGGAATCCAGCTGGAGGGATAACGGGTGTACCCATCCCTGATTTTGAAGCCAGAATGCAGTGTCCGCGTGGCGCCGAGCGCATTTTGAATCAAGTTTATCAGCTCGGCATGGTAGATCTGAATAGAGCACAGCAGCTAGGGTTTTCAAATGAAGTGATTCAACAGACGGCTGACTATGGCCGCGCGTTTTCGAGAGAACTCGCGCGAGAACTTCAAATACACGATCGATATCCAGATGGCGTTGATATAAACAATTTTGGCGCCAAGCAAGAATTTGTGCATGCTGCGCTACAAGCATGCAAAGAAAGAACAATAGCCGTTGGCGGAGAAAACCGTCCTCTCTTGGCGCCTGAAGCGCTCTCCGCAATGGATACAACTCAGAACAAGCTAAGACAGGTCGAACGTAAGAGGGATACGGTTAATCAGGCGTTGGAGCAATACTTGGCTTGTGGAGATCATCACATAGCCAATCACAGCAGTGGCGGGCAACGTTTGGAATTTACAAACCCGGCAGATGATCATCTAGCTCGTGACATAGCAAGCCATGCTGCTATTGTCTTCGACGACAACCTTGAACCACCTTACAAAGTGGTTTATTCCATCGGCAACAAGACCCTCCCAGCCCTTGAAGTCGCGCCTACGATTGAACCAAGCTGGATTGCAATTGCAGCGCGGCGGGATGAGGGAATTTCTATGCATCCGGATGAGTTCAGCCAACAACCATTTCAAAATTTACCGGGACGGTCAATCACCAATAAGGCTAGAACCGCAGCTCATAAGGTGGGTAAGGTCGTCCGAGCAGTTTTAAGTAGCGGCGCTACAAACCCTGACATTCCTAAGCAAATTAAACAGCGTGAGCTGAGAAATGCAGAAGCAATATGCGGAAATGGCAACGTGGAAGAAAACCTTAAACCCACCAAGGTGCCGATCGATATTAGTACTGAAACCATTGTGTATGCCAAGCGGAGAGGTAGTGGCGATTTTCTGATTGGTGTACCGGCAAGCGGCCGAACAAAACTTCGTGTTCTGAGCGCAGCCCAGGCTGAGGGTCATAATCTTGTCGTAGGCCAGAAAGTGGCGGAAGCATTTACCGTTACAGTCGATCGACACGGTAGACCGGTGCCAATTACTCCTCGGAGAGGCTTCTCGCGAGGAGGTGGCGGCGGCGAATAAAATACATTTTCTACCCTTGGCGCATTAAGCCAGCGGAATGTGTGCGATTCATAGACTAAAGGCAGGTACGTCTTATGAATCGCACACATAGTGTGTTTTATCCAAATATCGAATCACATTTTTGTCTGCTCCTTTTTCTTGCCTGTCTCAATTCGTGCATTAACTGAGGAATGGATGCGTACGAGTAGTACGTTAAGTACCGGAGGTTCATTTCAGGTTCGCGTAATAACTTAATCCCGTAGGTTGGGCTGAGTTTTACGAAGCCCAACACTTGACGAAGCGGCGATGACTGACTGCGCGATACCGTCGAGCCAATATCGGGGAGCAACGTCTTTCTTTACCGTGAATCTCGCCGACCGCACGAAGCGCTTGTTGGTGGAGCATGTGGAGGTGTTCCGGGAAGTAATTTAGCTGGCGCCACTGACACATCCTTTCGCATCGATGCAATGGTGATTCTGCCCGATCATTTACATGGCATTTGGACTTTGCCGCCGGACGATGGTGATTTCCCTGTCATGTGGGCGCCAATCGAAGCGGGATTCGTCTTCCAAAGTAACGTCGCTTTTACGTCGCCTTTGGAAGAGGAAATTTCAGGGGAAGCTCAAGCAGATGCGCAGCTATTCCATTTTTTCATTCAGCATTACCTGATTGAGGTTGGAGCATCGAGAAATCATGAGCGCTGCCTTGTCGCTACTTGAACGTCGGTGGAAGCGGATATTCGATGTTTCCGCCGTTGTGCTTGTTGTTACGCTGATAGAGCTTGTGGCGTTTTCTCCTCGCGGTAATGCGGCGTTCTTGTGCTACGCCGCTGCAGGTGTTGCAGTCGTGGTTTGCATATACGCCGCTAAAAAATTGCGAGATGCGCATCGTGTAAATGCAACAGCCGATGGCGCGTGGTTGAGCCAAACGCACGCGCCAGATGATTAAGGTGATATAGGCGACTGAGTAATGGCCGTAGAGCGGAAAGGCGAAGCGTCTTTCGCCGAATGGAGGCTATTCGCTTACTCGTTGCGTAAGCCATGTTTGGCTGTGTGGATAGGTGCGCCGTTGAAATGCGCTAGAGTTATTTGCAAGTATTGCCATTCGGCGGAAGGCGCTATCGCTTTTCCGCCCTACGGTCCTGACCATATGCTTTTTTGCCGGTCGTCTCATTAAGCCAAATAAAAAATTAGTTGCTAATGCTTTGGGTTTCTTTTTTGGCTTGTGTTTCCTTGGCCCCGTTTTATTTGCGATGGTTTTCCTCATCTCTGCCGACTATGCCAGCAATTTTTTATGGGGCGACAATAATGTGGCTACGCTTCCCATATGGCCTTACTTGATACTTGGTATGCTTTTCAGCCCTCTCGTGATGGCGATTGAGGTATTTTCACAAAGGCGTTCAAAAGATAAAGGTGATCAAAAAAGTAATCCACCTTCCGACGAATGACAATGCCTCGTCACAGCTTTTGCTGACCACTTTCGAGGTCAACATGTTTTAGAAAATTCCTCTCGATCAATTGATCGCTACTGCAATGCGATATTTAGATGACCACTACGCCGATTTCCAACTGATCTGCCGGACAGATGTGACGTCCTAATATAACGAGCATTGCCGCCAGAAACGACATTTGTCGCTTATAGCCTCCGTTAAGGACTCGTTTGCGTCCCTGTCTTTTCGCTTTCTTGCACCTCGCCCATTACCCCTCACGAGGCGACATCAACGATTGAGATAGCGCCCTAAACCCAACTTTCAATTTTTCTCTGCAGGCGCCAACATAACGTTATGGCCTCCCCTGAGAACGAGGAAAAGACATGAATAATAACGATGATAAAGACTCCAAGGCCTCAGCATCGCTGCCGCATCGTGATGCAAGCGCTAAATTTCCGGAAGGCCAGTCCCCGGAAAGACCCACTTGGTCGCCCATTACAGAAGCCGCTTCGCCCGTTCCCCCTCCTGACGTAGACGATCAACCCCTGGAGCCTGAGTCTCCGGTAAGACCCACCTGGTCGCCCATTACGGTCGATTCACCGGGAGTGGCGCCACCACTTAGCACGGAAGTATCCCCGCCGCTGGACATAAGAAAATATTTAGAGGGACTTATTCTTTATACGGAACTGCTAAGAACGCAGTTCAAGCACGACGTTCACCCAAGGAGCTTTTTCGTAGACATAGGCGGCGAAAAATACTTGGACGCCAGAATAGTCATAACCAACAAGCGCGCTGATAATCAGGCGAGAGCCTTAGGTAATCCTGCTCTCCAATTAAATCTAAAGATTGCTAACAGCATGGATGAGCTGTTTCAACATTTAGAGAAGATGCGGCGCGACGATGAAGCAAATCTGTTACGCGCTATAGTGCCGATGCAAAACATAGCCGGCGGTCCAAAGCACAGAGTCTTTTACGAAGCCCAAAAAGAAGATGGAAAAATATCGCTAGTCATTAGGGAGCCCACAACCGAAAAGGCGGCCGCAGCACTGATTAACGAGTTCATCGAACATAACAACAACTACCCTGGTGCGGTTCATAACGCATCCGTCAGGGTAACGAATGTCCAAAAGGCGGCGGCCGGTTGTCCTTCATTCGCTATTACGGATGCAGCGAATCATGCAAAGGATCCCAAAGACGGTAATCGTATCCATGACGAACAACTTTCATCTCCCAGTCGAAAAATCCAACTCATTATAGATTCCTTTGGCGTTAGCCTTAATTGGAGAGCCTACTTGCATGCGCAGTCTAAGGGCCAAGTAACCGAGGTGGTCGATAATCCTCGGCACGCAGATGCAAAGCTCAGGGAGACGCATTACAACAATAAAAAGGAGACCTTTCCTCAGCGTCACGAAAATCACCGCGTTACTCAAGACGTGTTTGCTTTACAGGATGGAAGTTACGAAGCCAGAACCTTTAGCAACTCCATCGACTACCGGCGCCTGAGAGAATTGGACTACCTTGTTGACTATATAAAACAACTAATAGGGGAACACGGGGAAGGAAAAGCAGGGGAAATATTTCAACAGGAACTTTCCGCGGTTTGGTTATCCGGTCACTCGAATGAGGAGATCCTCGGTGTTGAGCACTTCGAGCCCTATAAAGAGGTCATCGAACAGGTTTGT
>DATLHW010000502.1:0-11411 GCA_035539675.1 Burkholderiales bacterium
GAACCTGTTCCGGGAATGGAGGAAATGGATTCGCGCGCATCAATAGCGCGTTCCCACCGAAAGGAAAGCTAATCGCATGGGAACACCTTCAAATCAAAAACACGCTTTTCATTTTCAATTGTTGGAACGCCTGAAAAAAGGCGACAGTATTTGCATTGTCGTTCCGCCGGGGGGTGAACAATCCATCGCCGCACTTCAATCACTGAAAGATAACGCCCATTTCGAAGAAACCCTGTGGGCCAATCTCGGACGCCAGTTCGTCATGGCCGATGAGGTCGCAAAATGGGCGGACGCGCTAAAAATCACCAACGTTGACTCTCTAATCAGCGACGAGGACTGGAAGCAATCGGTCAGGACCAGCATTGGCGATCGCCGACTGTTGATCATATTGGATGATGTTCACCATCCGGACAAAGCAAGCGATTTTAATGAATTGGGCGCCAATTGCGTCTACGTCATGGTTACCCGCCAACGGGACATCGCGGACACGCTGGTGCAGCGAAGGTTAGTCGCGGCGATCATGGAGTTGAATGAGTTTGCCGATCTTCAAATGATGAAGAACATCGCGCCCAAAGCAGTTGAATTCGATCCGCTTGCGGCGGAAGCGATTGCAAGCGCGCTGAAGAATTCTCCGTTGGCGTTAACGCTAATCAGCAAGTATCTGAAGAAAATGTCCTCCCGAGAGGACCCAGATCACATGCGTGAAGCATTTCGCGCCGTTCGAGAATTGCTGGAGTCTCTCAAGCAAAATCTTGCAAAAGAGGTAAACCAACCATTCCTCGTGAATCTCCTGGATTTGAGTTACAGCGCCCTGGAATCGGAAAACGCCCTGCGAATTTTCCTCTTCCTCTCGATCTTTTATCCAAAGCCGAAAACCTTTTCCAAAAATATCGCCATCAAGGTTTGCGACGCCGATATCGATACGATCTACGAACTCACCGACCTGGGCTTGATTGAGCATTTCGGCGGAGACGACTACACGATGCACCCCGTCATTCGCAATTTCGCGGCCGAGGCGCTAAACGACATCGATCCGGAGGCGTCAGCCAAGCTGCATGGCAAGGCGCTCGATTATTACGCACAAAAACTTCGATCGGACACAGGGGACAGACTTAACGTCTACCGTAGCAATTATCGCCTTGACCAAGCGGATTGGCAGGCGATCAAGGACGCTTGGTTTTACCATCTGATCAAAACCGAAGACGTAGAGCGCGCCACGCTCTCCTTCCTACGAGTTTATTTCGACGCGTTCTGGTCGCGAAGTTATTACCAGCGTTTCTCATTTTGCGATGCGCTTATCCATGAATGGGGACAGCGCGCAATGGCGCCGACGATGCAACAGGAATTGGCTTTACTCATCGCATTTCAGGAAGCCTATCCCACCGGCCACGAGAAACGCGGCAAGGGAAACTGGGGCCAAGTCGAGAGCGCCTTGAAAGGAATTCGCGAACTGCTCAATCTCAATAAGGAAGACGGCATTCTTCCAAGCGAAGACGCGCGGCGCGTACGGGCCTTCACCGATTTTTTTCTGGCCGAAGCATGCGGATACGGACGAAGCGCCGATTGGGAAAATGCGCTTGGTCGGTACAATGTCGTCCACGATGTGTTTGCCCGTGATGTCGGCAAACGGGAAGCCGCCTGGGTCTGGTTCTATACCGCGCAATTCCTGCTGGAACAAGGAAACCTCGCCTCCGCTCGCGATTACGCCGTGCGATCGTTGACGGCATCGAGCGAAGCGGCGCCGTTGGGGGAGCGTGATATCGAGTTGCTCGCCAATAATTACCGGCTGCTGGGCGATTTAAGCTTCATGTCGCAGGATCTTGAAATCGCAATACGGCATTATCGACGCGCTGGATTTTACGCATACGTATTTCAAGGCATTCCCGAAGCCGCCGATGTTTACAGCATGGCGCTTTACAGAGAGATAACCGGGCGAATTGCACAAAAAGCAATCGACCTTTACGCCGCTAACCAAAAGCAAGGGTTGAGACTCCGCGACGAAATACGCAAGTTTTGGACACCCTACTGGTCGCTGCATTCAGTCCAGGATGTTGATCCCACAAATATCGACGATGACAGCGTGAGCAAGTTCGCGTCGCTCATGTTCCCGCCACCGCTACCGGATGACGAGATCAAGGAGCGCGCCTCGGCATATCAAGCGCAAGTCATCAGCATTACGCGGCGCCTTCAGGAAACGCTTGAGGACGGAAGGTCAATAGAGCAACAAAGGTTGGCTTCTTAAAGCGGTAGTCAAAAATTCACTGCGGGGGCCGATTTTACTAATCGAGGCGTAGAAGCGAGCTTGCTCGCGAATGACCGTTGATCGCGAGCAAGCTCGCTCCTACGCGCGGTAGCAGAACGCATAGAGCGGCTTCTCTGTTCTTAGCTTCAATCGGAATACGAATATTATTTATCCTTCTAACCATGTCGATGCAACGCTGCTAAAGTAGATTCACAGACTGCCTTACATCAGGATTGCGCAGATTCAGGACGCCTCTAAAGATCTGATACATGCTCGAGATCGCACGGAGGCGCCGTTTATTCAAACCCTCGAAAGGACACTCACCATGACGCTGAGACTTGGCGATATCGCCCCCGATTTCACTCAAGATTCCACGGCCGGCCAAATCCATCTTCACGAATGGCTAGGCAAAAGCTGGGGAGTATTGTTCTCTCATCCAAAAGATTTCACGCCGGTATGCACGACGGAACTCGGATATACGGCGAAACTTAGCGCTGAGTTTGCGAAGCGCAACGTCAAAGCCATCGCCGTCAGCGTGGACGATGTGGATTCGCACAATCGTTGGGTGGGCGATATCAACGAAACACAAAACTGCACCGTCGGTTTTCCGATTTTGGGCGACCCGGACCGCAAGGTGTCGAATCTGTACGACATGATTCACCCCAATGCGAATGAGACATTTACAGTGCGCTCGGTGTTCATCATCGACCCGAACAAAAAAATCCGCGCCACGATCACCTACCCCGCCAGCACAGGGCGTAACTTCGATGAAATCCTGCGCGTGATCGACTCCTTGCAACTCACCGACAACTTTAGCGTGGCCACGCCGGTGAACTGGAAGGATGGCGACGATGTGATCATCGTGCCCTCGTTGCAGGACCCGGAAGTCCTCAAACAAAAATTCCCGAAAGGCTATAAGGCCGTGAAGCCTTACCTGCGGGTTACGCCACAGCCGAACCGATAAGCAGCACGAGGTTCTCGAAAAAAGCGTCCTTCAAGGGACGCTTTTTTTCGCCAAAAACAAGCAGCCCCCCTCGCTCTTCCGCTTCGAATCGCTGATAATTGCGCCTTCCTTATTTGAGGCAAAGCACTCTCAGATAGGAAGACCTTCTGGTTATCAACAAAGTTATCCACAGGTCCTTCTCGCGATAAGTCATTCTAAAGTTTGGACTTAACCGCCCAGCCACTACTTCAAAGCAAAATTAGATCAGCCATGTCGACCACAGCCGCCAGCCAAGCAACGCTCCCCTCCCGCAAGACCATCACCGACGCAATCCGGGCATTGGCCATGGATGCCGTGCAAAAAGCCAACTCCGGTCACCCGGGCATGCCGATGGGCATGGCGGAGATCGCCGAGGTCCTCTGGCGACATCACTTGCGGCATAACCCCGCAAACCCGAAATGGGCTGATCGCGATCGCTTTGTCGTGTCGAATGGCCATGGCTCCATGCTGCTTTACGCGTTGTTGCACCTGACGGGCTACGAATTGCCGATGGAAGAACTGAAGAACTTCCGTCAGCTTCATTCGAAAACGGCTGGGCACCCGGAATACGGCATAACACCAGGCGTGGAAACGACAACCGGCCCGTTGGGTCAGGGCATTTCCAACGCGGTTGGGATGGCTATTGCTGAAAAAGTGCTGGCGGCCGAATTCAACAAGCCTGGATTCGATATCGTCAATCATTACACCTATACCTTCCTCGGCGATGGCTGCTTGATGGAAGGCATCTCCCACGAATCGTGCTCGCTGGCCGGAACGCTAGGTCTGGGTAAGCTCATTGCCTTCTACGACGACAACGGCATCTCCATCGACGGACATGTGGAAGGCTGGTTCACCGACGATACGGTGAAGCGTTTCGAAGCCTATCACTGGCACGTCATTCCTAGCGTTGATGGCCATGATCCCGCCGCCGTGGAAGCAGCCATCGCTGCGGCGAAAAAAGTAACCGACAAGCCGAGTTTGATTTGCTGTAAGACGGTTATCGGCAAAGGCTCGCCCAACAAAGCCGGCACCCACGACGTTCACGGCGCGGCATTGGGTGATAAAGAAATCGCTGCGACTCGCGACGCGATTGGCTGGTCCCACGCCCCGTTCGAAGTGCCCGAGCAAGTGTACGCCGCATGGGATGCGCGCAAGTCCGGCGCTGAACTTGAGGCCGGCTGGAACGCGCGGCTCGCGGAATATGGCAAAGTGCACCCCCAACTCGCCGCCGAATTTAGCCGACGCATGGCGGGCGATCTGCCGGCGAATTGGAACAGCCATGTCGCCGAACTGGTCGACAAAATCATCGCCAAGAAAGAAACCATCGCCAGTCGCAAGGCGTCCCAAAACGCCATTGAAGGACTCGCTCCCGCCCTACCGGAACTCATTGGCGGCTCGGCCGACCTCGCGAGCTCCAACCTCACCCTCTGGTCGGGCTCGACAGGCATTTCGAAAAAGAATGGCGGCAACTACATCTATTACGGCGTCCGCGAATTCGGCATGAGCGCCATCATGAACGGCCTTGCCGTACATGGCGGATTGATTCCTTACGGCGCCACCTTCCTGACCTTCTCCGACTACGCCCGTAACGCCCTCCGCGTCGCAGCGCTGATGAAAATCCGCTCGCTGTTCGTGTACACCCACGACTCCATCGGATTGGGCGAAGATGGCCCGACTCATCAGCCCGTCGAGCACTTGGCCTCGCTGCGTTATATCCCGAATCTAGACGTATGGCGTCCGTGCGACACCGTGGAATCCGCCATCGCCTGGGCAGCCGCGATCGAACGCAAAGACGGCCCCGCGTGCCTCGTATTCTCCCGCCAGAACCTGCCCTTCCAGGAGCGAAACGCGGAACAACTGGCCGGCATCCGTGCTGGCGGCTATGTGCTTGCCGACGTAGCCAACCCACAAGCCGTGTTGATCGCCACTGGATCGGAAATCGGGCTCGCCGTAGGCGCGCAAAAAGCATTGGCGGAAAAAGGCGTGAGGGTACGTGTGGTGTCCATGCCGTCGACCGATGTATTCGACCGCCAAGACAAGGCTTATCGCGATTCCGTGTTGCCGCGCGGTGTCCCGCGTGTGGCCATTGAGGCAGGCACGGCTGATTTCTGGCGTAAATATGTGGGACTAGAAGGCGCCGTAGTCGGCATGAACAGCTTCGGCGAGTCAGCGCCTGCCGGGAAACTATTCGAGCATTTCGGCTTCACCGTTGAGAATGTCGTCAGGACAGTTGAATCGGTGCTGTAACCATCACGCTGTGTAGGAGCGAGCTTGCTCGCGATTGTCAGCATGTCCACGGACACAATCGCGAGCAAGCTCGCTCCTACCGAACAGCGACCCAATAGAACCACCACTTTTTATTAACCGATCAACTTTTTTGCAGTTGGGGGTTTACTAAACTTCTAACTGTAATTAGTATCTGCCCTCCCCCAAATGGGTCACTAGCTCAACTGGTAGAGCAGCGGACTCTTAATCCGTTGGTTCGGAGTTCAAGTCTCCGGTGGCCCACCATCAATTGCAAATTGCGATTGAACTTTAGCGCCTTCAATCGCGTTCAGCGAAACCGTCTTGTTCGAGTCTAGTGGTCAAACGCTTCACTCGGTTACGGGATCCATCCCGGCTCTGAGAGATCGATTTTCAATCGGCATGAAAACGCGAGTCCGACGGCCAAACTGAAAACAGTAGCCGATACCTCCGAGAACGGCCGCCGCAAATGAATCCTGAAATCGATACCACCGCCTTAACACCCCACATCAACGTTACCGGCATAGATCTCGAACTTGTTTTATCGCCTGCGGGACTGGCTCGATTCGGGCGTTTTATTGCGGACAAACGAGCCCGGGATATAACGAACGACAACGGAAACGGAAGAGCGCATTAAGGAATATTTGAATCGAGGCAAACCCTCTCGCAAGGGGAAATAGCCTTATTCGAGGGACGCGCATTTTCTGCAGATTTGCTGCGCGCACCTGTAAACTTCTTGGATCCGACCATTACCGGCACGCATGGCAAGGGCGAATTGGCCAAGGCGATGCTGACTCGCGTCAGCGGGTTATTGCCCGAGTGGAAAAGCATTGTGGAGCAATTGACTTCGGCTTCCGTCTGGCAGCGCGTGGTCAGCACATTACCACCGCCGTAACCGGATTCAACTGGCTTGCGCCACCTCAAACGAAGCGGTTGCCTTGTCCGCTGATGGGGTAATCGCCGTTTTTAGGAGAAAGGAAGCGCTCATGACGGGAAAAGGAAAATCAAAACATATAACAAAAACCACACCTCAAAGAGAGCCTTTCAAGATAAACAATTTTAATCGCTTGTTGAGTTACGGCGCTCGTGAAGCCGCTTTAGAAAACAACGATATTCTTATACTGGGGGATGCTTTAAAAAATGAATTCCCCCCCCAACGTTACACGAAAAAATAAAAACAAATTTCAGAGCTACTGATTTACCTTTCTCAATGCGACATCTCCTGGAAATCATGTTCACCGGGAATGGCGTTCCAATCGATAGCGCCTATCCCAATTTACTCAAATTCCAAACCACCTTTTCCACAAAATATTCCGATCTGCCAGAAGCAGTGAGGCAATTGGATTGTGTAGAACAAGCAAGTGGAGATAGAGCGTGCGTTACTTTTTTAGGCGTACGCACAATTGATTCAGAACAACACCGTTTTACCCATGCGGCGCCCTTCAGCATAGAAAACCAAATGAACATGCAGGAGCATATCGATTCAGCGCAACCCGTCATCTCTTTCCAATTACCGTCGCGCGAGGAACGCAATAAAGCCTTGTTGGCCATTGATGATCCCCAAACTCGATTGCTGGCGTTGCTGCATGGTCAAGACTATTGGTACAGCCGGCAGGATTTCCAATCCTGGAAAATTAAAGACGGAAGGATCGTTCGGCCGGATAACAGTATCGTAGAAATACAGGGACAAGATGATCCAGAAAGCCTGGATAGCGATTGGGCGTTATTTGTGGCGCCCCATATAAACAAAAGCAAAGAGGGACCATTCATAACCAAAAATGGGAGCATTGTTGCAACGAGTACTAAAGCGTTGACTACGGCGTTACCAATATATAGCTGCTTGGAAGGCAGTAAGGTTTCCAGTGCAGATGGACTTCGCGTTTTAGCGGCATTGGTTCTACATGAACAAGGCGCCCCTCGGAACGCGATGACAAAGAAAAATCCGGATCAACTTAAGATTAAGGATGTAAACGAACAAACAGGCGAATTGTCGTTAATGCCAGAACTATCTCCGGATGTGCTTGAAATTCTATTGCAGTTGCGTAAGAAGCGCATCGCAATGGGCGCTCGCCCCAATGATGGATTGTTTGATTATGCTGATATCCCACGCACCGAAGATTCAATCGACGGCGTATGGAAGCGGCTAAATAAGCTCACGATTGCCCAGCATGATGGATTAGCCGTATTTCCTGGCAAAGAACAAACCCGTGAGTTAATACGCCAATGCTTCCCGAATGATCCGCTGAGTCAGCTTCTTGTTTGGTTACGCGTGCCTCCAAATTTGGTGGAATTCTCGGACATAGAGAACGCGACAGTCGAGAACGGTGCGATCGTTATACATATCGCGAATGGAGCAGGTAGCTCAAAGGCGACGAAGAAAGTTTCGTTAGTTTTTGATAAGGACGACACCATCGTCAATGACTTTTTAGAATCTCGCCGCAACAGTAAAAATAAAAAAATCGTCGGCGGCCGCTTACTCGCGACATTGAATAACGGAGTCTTAAACGTGGTAGGAAAGGCTCCGATCACTGACACTGTAAAAACCTTTGCTACCAAACATCCTGAGTTCGGTGGGTTTGCCAGGAATATCTCGCCATGGCAGGCGTATCGGGCATATCTCGCAACACATCTGGCCAATGAAAAAATAAGCATTGCAAAAATTGAAGGCACAAGATTTTTGAATATACGCAGCGATGGGCACTTGCTCAATACATCCCTCTCTGACGACGTAAAACAACTAATGTTGGATTATAAAAATTGCATGGTTGGCCATTACAAAAATCCGGTAGGGAGAAAGGATCACCTGTGGGATGATTTTCGCGAAGGAAAATTCAAAGCTTCAATCGAACGGCATAAAACTCAAATGGCGGGAATAGCCGCATTGGCGAACGTTGCAGCTAAATACACTCTTTCGGGAAGCGGACCAGATACTCACGCTACGGAAGAGATGGAGATTGATCGGTCGACGGCAGAGCCAAGTCAATCAACGGGCAAGAGGCGCGCGAGACACACTTCGGAATCAAGGATGGACGACGGCGATTTATCTGAGCTTTCCGACTTGCCTGGATTTAACGCCGATCAGACGCGCTCCGGTTTCGTAACGCCGGAGGATGGCGACGCAACATCCGCACACGGTAAGGGAGTGGATCCGGACCTTTTCAGACCCCCGAAACGCCTTAAGCGAAATCCGCCTGTTACGCCAATTTATAGGGATTCGTCTGATCCCGAAGCGTTATCGTCCACGCCCTTGTCAGTTGATATGAAAGACCCTGACGCCGTTCCTGACGCCATTGCCGCGGGAAGCGATGGCGTCCTGATGAAGGAGAAGGCGCTCTTAAAAAGCATCAACGAAATATTGGGCTCCTTTGACTTCGACGCCGGAAGTCCAATCGATGGAGAAGCTTCGAATAACGCCGGCGATGATCGGACGACAGCAGATCATATCGCCGACGCATTGACCCGAATAAATAATAGATCCAAACAAATTCCTCGCGCCAAATATGAGTCCATATTGGAAGAGACCATTCCCCTATGCATTCGATATCTCCCCATGCTGTCGCGGGAAGGCAAAGCGCATATTGTTCAATTCATAGGCCGAGAAATGAATGACCCATTTCTTGGCGGTCGTCATCGCGCTCGGAATGCGGAAGATAGATATGCGGAACGACGCGCCCTTATTAAGAAACTTATTGAGGGGGAATTCAATAAAAAGCCCAATGATAAAAACGAATTGCCCAATCGACTGGAAGAGCGAGAGCGGGTGTGCGAAGCGTTTTATTTCTTTTTAGAACACGATCCCAAGAATCCCTCTCCCGCCAATCAGCTTACCTACGAAATGTCCCAGTCCTGCGATGGCGTAGACGAATTGCAAGAGCAGCTGGCGAAACACGCAACAGAGAATTTCTCGAAATATTTGAAGAAACTGTCTAACACCGGCTTCATCATTGAATATAACGCCGCTTTGGTCGCCATTTTTCAATCAGTGCAGGAAGTTTGCAAAAATCGCACGGAGGAAGAAATGTTAAGCGCCCTGCCGTTTCTGGTAAGAAATCTTGCGCGCAGGCTGCAAACACAAGAACGATCAAATATCCCACCGCATGCGAGGGAAAGCGTTATTGACAGTCTTTCGCATATCGCTTGTTCATTTTATTCGCAACCGAGAAGAACGGTGGAAAGGTGGCGTGCGCTGACCACCAGGCCAACTGATGTTGATAGTCCGGTTAGTGAGTGCGCCGCTAAGATTGAAGATCCGCATTTGCTCATTCTTGATGGCGGCGATCTTTTAGCTGCGAATATGTGCGCAGAAAATTTGAAGGATAGCCCTTTAAAACTTTTTATATTTGACGCCGACACAGGCTATTCCGTTGGAATGGTGGGCGGCTGGGAACATGTCGAGAAACTGGCCCTGCAGGATGGACCGATTACTGCGGAGAACATGGTGGAGTTTTTTGAAATTCTCTATCAGGCGAATCCCCATGGCGGCAGCAAGTTGAGAACTAATGGCGTGGAGTACCCGGTAGACGAGGAGAAACTTACCCAAGAAGGGCTTGCTGACCTCATAAGATTTAGAGATCAATTGGGGAAATTGGAAATTGAAGGTAAACCCCGTATCTTTTTTAGCATAAACAATACTGAAGTGAGATCTCCTAAGTTGGATAGGGTTAAGAAGTTGGGTATGAAACTTCATTGCGACAAAACGAATCCGGTGGCATTAAAAAAATGCATTGACGTCGTGCTAGCGCCTTATAACGAAAATTTGAAAGATCTAGAAAAATCGGAGAGTGTCGATATAACTAATGCACGGTTTGAAAATATTGAAGACGAGGCAATGAATGCGAGTAAAGAGCTAGATCGGCTTCACTCGGGTTATGACGGGAATGGTCGGGTTTGCGCGTACTTTGTTCGAAACGTCTGTCGCATGAAAGGCCAAAGAAAGTTAGGGCTAAAACCGTCTATATTAGTTTTTTCGGATCCTTATAGCATCGAAGTCAAATCCACAAAGCAGGGACGTGATGATGTGGAAGAGGCCAAGAAATTGTCAAAAGGAGAACTGAGTATCGCAGATACTTATTGCGGGTTCGAAAATCTCACCCTAGGCGAAGCGATGCGGCTGAATGTCAAATATCCACGCGCGGAAGATAAAAGAGATGAGCCTGGTTGGGTGTTAGTGGATATGCCGGACAACGATGCGGCGTATGAAGTAGAGCAAGTGAGACAGGAAAACGGCGTGATCAAGTCCGTTGTTTTTGGGCAGTTTGATAAAACGCCGGTTGAGATTTATAAGCCTTTGTTGAAGGAGATCCCGCCGAGAGTATTGGAAGGCATCAGGTATGGCGTCAAAAAATTTAGATTTAGACCGCTAACTGACAAGGAAATCGATGCGGCGCGAGTTCGTAATAAAGTCACAGCGAGACCAATAGAAAGCTACAAAATCAGGAGAAGAGTCAAAAAATGGTAAGAGCTGTATTCTTGGTCGCGTTAGATTTCGCGTAAGCGGCCTCCAGGATTTTTTGCTCGCCTCGTATTCGCTTTGGATATCCCTTCGCAATGTCTGAGATTTGTTCATTTGGCTCAACGAGGGAGGCGACAAGGCCATCCCCAAAGTAGTTCACACCCCCGTTCAAAAGCGGTAGGGCCAGCGATTTCGCGCAATGCAGCGCGGGAAATGGGAGACGAAAGCATTTTAATGACGCCAATGGAGGAAAGAAGATTGCCGGAGATATCACCCACTCAAGCAGAAAACCAAATCATCAAATGATGATAGACCGCCTTTCTTGGTTATCAATTCCATGAACTTCCCCTCATATCGCCAGTCTTCTTCCTATCAGAACCGCCGCCGGGTGCATCCAAACCCCACTTCGCGTTAAAATGCCCTACCTTTCTGTAAACAAATCATCAAGGAATCGTCATGCCTATCCGTGTCGCCATTAACGGTTACGGCCG
>DATLHW010000503.1:0-12208 GCA_035539675.1 Burkholderiales bacterium
ATAACCTTTGGCAAGGTGATGCAGTTTGTCAGCAAAGGAACGATATTGGTCATCCAGCGACGCGAGATGATCCGCCCACTGACGAATGTCTCGCATATTGCCGGCCAAGGCTAACACATACAATATCTGCATCTCTTCATACGGTGGGGCGATCAATGTTTGCGACGCCTCATCCTTTACAACCGCGCGTTCCCGCGAGGTTTCCTGATATGCCCAAGTGAGCCCCAAGTGTTGGCCCACCGCGTGTAGCAGGCGCTCTTCGGCGATCGGCTTGCTGATAAACGTATTGGCGCCGGCCGCCAGCCACTCGGCCTGGTCTTTCTGCGTGGCGCTTGCCGAAACCGCGATGATAGGGGTGTTTTGAACGCCAGGCATGCGTCGAATTCGACGCGTGGTTTCTAAGCCATCCATTACCGGCATCATCCGATCCATAAGGATAAGATCCGGCGGGTTTTCCTCAATCCGTTTTAATCCTTCTTCACCGTTAGCAGCTTCCGCTATTTCAAAGCCTAACGGTTTTAGCTGGTCCACCAACATTGTTCTGTTCGCCGTGACGTCATCCACGACCAATACCTTCTTTCGGGGCCCTTTATAACCTATGACCGCACGTTCTGACGATAGAGTTGGGATTTCGGTCGAAAGTTCCAGTAACAGATCGAACCAAAAACGGCTACCTTTTTCTGGTTCGCTCGCCACCTCGATTTCTCCACCCATCAAGCGGACCAGTTGACGGCTGATCGCCAAGCCCAGCCCGGTGCCTTCCGGGCGGCGTTGCGTGTCGACGCCGGCTGTCTCGAACGGAAGAAAGGCTGTTTCCAATTCGGCGCCACTCATGCCGACGCCCGTATCGATAATTTCGAAACGTATCTTTGCTTTCGCGTCCTCGCTGGCTATTTGCTGGACGCGGAGGCTTATTTGACCGCTCTCGGTAAACTTCACGGCGTTGCCTAGTAGATTCATGAGCACTTGGCGCAACCGCTTTTCATCTACTCTCACGCCCTTGGGCAGTTGAGGCGATGCTTCATAAAGGAATGTTAAATTCTTTTGCTCGACCTTGACGCGAATGATGTCGGCTATCAGTTGTAGGAACACCGGCAAATTGACGGGGCCGGGAAAGAGTTCAAGCTTGCCTTCCTCAATCCTGGCCAGGTCCAGAATGTCGGTGATGAGCATCAACAGATGTTCGCCGCTTTGGTGGATAGTGTTCACACCGACGGTTTGGCGATCGCTGAGTTGCTTATCGCGTTTAAGGATCTGTGAGTAGCCCAGAATCGCGTTAAGCGGCGTGCGCAGTTCATGGCTCATGCTCGCGAGGAAGGCGCTCTTGACGCGATTCGCCACTTCCGCCCGCTCCTTGGCGACTTGTAACTCGGTCGTTCTTGCCTTGACCAATTCTTCCAGATGATCGCGATGACGTTTGAGTTCTTCCTCCGCTCGCTTGCGTTCGGTGATGTCGCGAATTGCGGCGATGATCAGCACGCCATCGTCGGTTTGCATGGGGCTCAGACTGATATCCGCCGGGAATTCGCTGCCGTCGCGTCGTAAGCCCCAAAGCTCGTAACCCGCCGCAGCCATTGGTCGAATGCTTGGGCGTTCGTAATAGTGGGCGCGATAATTGACGTGTTTCTCGCGAAAGCGTTCCGGTAAAAGCGTTTCAATGATGTTTCCAAGCAGTTCCTGGCGCTGGTAGCCAAATAACCTTTCTGCCTGGCTGTTCACAAGAACCATCTGACCGCTCTTGTCGATGATCACCATGGCGTCGGGCGCAGATTCCAGCAAGCCACGGAATTTTTTCTCCGCTTGCTTGCGCTCGGCAATCTCCGTATAGAGCGCGTCGACGGCGTGCGCCAGTTCGGCGGTGCGTATTTCGACTCTGCGCTCAAGTTCTCCATGGAGCTGCCGCAAGGCTTCTTCCCCTTGGCTTCTCCCGATTGCGTAACGAATGGCTCGAACAAGGGAATCGGTTTCCACGCGCCCCTTGATCAAATAATCCTGGGCGCCTGAATGTACCGCCTGAAGAGCGGAATCTTCGTCCATCAATCCGCTCATCACTATAAGGGGGGGCGGCTTTGGCGCCTGCAAAAGAAGGCTATGCAAAGTGTCCAGCCCCGCGCTCTCGGGCAGGCCTAAATCCAGGAGCACAACGTCGAAGGTGTTCTCTTGTAGTCGTTCTATGGCCGCGGTGAGATTTTCGACCCACAGTAAATCGAAGGAAATGCTCTTGACGCTTGCGAGCATTTCCTTGATCAGCCGCGCATCACCGCGGCTATCTTCGACCAGCAGGGTTCGGATCTGCGTGTTCATGAGACGGAAAATACCAGAACACGTCACTTGGTTCTACTTGAATCCGAATCGGCGTGTAAAAAGCCATAGATGACATAGTGGGCTGCCGCTTCAACGTTAGCAATTGAGCGTTGCGAGCTTTTGTGGGATGACAATGAGCGCCATGCTGTAAGCGGCGCATAGCTTGTTTAACATCCGAAGAAGCGCTGATGGAGCGCCCCAGTGGGTTTAGTCGGTTTCGTTTGGCGAAATATTATTGATTGGATTTAAGGGGTGTGGGATGTGCGAACTTCACGACGTCTAGATTTCATTTTCCTGTTAACACTCGAATCGGGCACAATTACAAAGACCCGACGTTGCCAAATCGGGAACGGTGATGATTTTATAAAGACGCCGTAAAAATGCAGGTCCATTGCCAGGAGGGGGCGCGGCTGACACGAGGCGGGAAACAGCCTCCGGCCGGTTATTGAAAAGCGTAGCGAGCGGTTGTTTCGACTAGGAAACGGGGCCGTGGGGCGTGTAGCGGGCGCGCTGGGAGTTAAAGGCGGTCCGCACTGATTATTCAATAGCCGGGAAGCCGTTTGAAGGGTGTTTTGGACAGGAGACAAAGCCAGTGAATAAAACTACGGCTCCCGAATTCCAGGCCCATACGATTCTTATAATCGATGACACGCCTACCAATCTGGCGGTCGTTGTTGATCACCTTGAAGATCATGGCTTTCGAGTCGTGATTGCGCGCAATGGTCCCGAGGGCCTCAAACGAGCCCAGTTTGTTCACCCTGATCTGATTCTCCTTGATGTGATGATGCCGGACATGGACGGGTTCGAGACCTGTCGACGTCTGAAATCTGCCGACGTTACTCGCGATATTCCGGTTATTTTTATGACTGCTCTTGAAGAAACAAGAGACAAGATCACCGGATTCGAAGTGGGCGGCGTCGACTATGTCACCAAGCCATTCCAGATCGCCGAGGCGTTGGCGCGAATCAATACCCATTTAGCCCTACACGCGATGAGGCGACAGCTTGCCGTTCAGAACGAGCAGTTGCAGCGGGAGATCACCGTCCGGGAGCAGGTGGAAGCCGCCCTGCAACATGCCTACGATGATTTGGAAGAGAGAGTGGCCCAGCGCACGGCGGAACTCGCGCAAGCCAACACGTCGCTACGCGAGCGAGAGTCGCGGATACGCCGTTTGGTGGAATCCAACATCATCGGTGTTTTCTTTTGGGACCTTGGCAGCGAGATTTCAGAGGCGAATGAAGCGTTTCTTCGAATTGTTGGCTACACCCGTGAAGATCTGCTCGCGACCACCATTCATTGGACCTCCATGACGCCGGCGGAGTATCGCGCCGCGGACGAGCGAGCGATGGCGGAGTTGAGAATCAACGGCAAGTGCGCTCCATATGAAAAGGAATATATTCGAAGCGATGGCAGTCGTGTCCCTGTGCTGGTCGGCGCCGCGTTTTTGGAGGGCTCGCAGGACAAAGGGCTGGCTTTCGTCCTTGATTTGACCGAACGTAAACAGGCGGAAAGCCGCATACGTCATATGGCGCACCACGATGCGCTGACTGGTTTACCTAACCGCGTGCTATTTCAGGACCGCGTGAGTCAGGCGATCGCCCAAGCGCAACGTAGTCAAAATCGTGTTGGCATGTTGTTCATCGATCTTGATCACTTCAAGGACATCAACGATTCCCTTGGACACCAAATTGGCGATCGGTTGTTACGCGCCGCCGCAAGACGTTTGCAGCGTTGCCTGAGAACAGGCGATAGCGTGGCTCGTTTAGGGGGCGACGAGTTCGTTATCAGCGCGCCGGCGCTGGATGACGACAACGGAGCAGCGCTGGTTGCGGGAAAGGTATTGGAGGCGTTACGGCGACCGTTCTTTATCGACCAACACGAGTTGCATGTGACCGGCAGCATCGGGATCAGTCTTTACCCAACCGATGGTCGAGACGCCGAAGCGCTGATGCGCGCTGCCGATACGGCGATGTACTACGCGAAAGAGCGCGGACGCGACAACTATCAGTTTTTCACTTCCCGGCTTAATGAAGCAGCGCAACGTCGGCTGACCATCGCCAATCGTTTGCATCAGGCCTTACAACGCGGTGAGTTCGTGCTTCATTACCAACCAAACATCGAAATCGAAAGTGGACGGATCAATTCCGCAGAGGCCTTGATTCGTTGGAATCAACCTCAAATGGGCATGATTTCCCCCGGCGAGTTCGTCAAGATCGCTGAAGAGACGGGGTTGATTATTCCCATGGGTGAATGGGTTTTGCGGGCGGCATGCGCGCAGTTGAAGCAGTGGCATCAAGCCGGACATAAGGACCTGCGTGTTGCGGTGAACTTGTCGCCCCATCAATTCCGTCGTCCAGGTTTTGCGGAGCTCGCCGCGCGCATTTTGGAAGAATCCGGATTGCCGCCGCAATCGGTGGAAATGGAAATCACAGAAGGCGTCTTCATGCTACAGAGCACGGAGAACTTAGCCATCCTGGAAAAGTTGGCCGGCTTAGGCGTGCGTCTTGCGGTGGATGATTTTGGAACTGGTTATTCCAGTCTGGCTTATCTGCAACACTTTCCAATCCACGCGCTTAAAATCGACCAGTCGTTTGTAAGTGGTATTGAGGTCGACGCAAATGACACTGCGATTGTCACTGCGATCATTGCAATGGCTCGCAGTTTACAGTTGAGGGTGGTGGCCGAAGGGGTGGAGACTATTGAGCAAGTGGCCTTCCTTCAGGCGCAGAATTGCGACGCCCTGCAGGGTTTTTACTTCAGCAAGGCCGTGCCGCCGGAAGTATTCGTCGAATTGCTCGATAAACCGGGATCGTGGCTGACGAGGGTTGCCGATGAGCGCGGGAAGATGAAGGCGGAAGGATGAAGAAAAAAGCGTCTGCGTAGCAAACCTTCATTCTCCATCCTTACGGCGTTAACGAAAATTCCGGAAGCCTTGAACGTTTTGCCGGATTCCTCTCAAGTTTGACGCAACCGTGGCGCTCGTATCCCACCAAGCATTTGCGATATTTCTACACCCGCTGTTGTCCTCCGCGTCGTTGAATCCATTTGATGGAGCAGGAGGAATGACGGGGAACGGGCACGTGTCCGAAAGAAAACGCGCCAGGGCGAAGTCGCCGCCTGCGTTGCCGGCGAGGATTATCTTGCCGTTGCGTTGAATAGCGAGATCGAAGGCTCGGTCTTGCGTCCCGCCGAAGTCCGTCGTCGCAATTCCGCCGTCGCCAAAGCTGCTGTCTAAAGTTCCGTCCCAGTTATAGCGGACAAGGGCGAAGTCGCAAGCATAAGTCTCGCCGACTGTTCCGCAAACAGCTCTTTCCTGGTAGTAACCTCCCACGACAATTTTCGGTTTTGGCCCTTCGCGGATGATGGCGGCGGTTGCTCTAGCAACGCGGCCCAGGGGCGTGGTTATCTTGCCTCCTACCCCAAAGGTGGTATCCAAGTCGCCATCCGGGTTATACCTTGCCAGGGCGAACACAGGACAACTGCCGGTGCAGTCGCTGTCCGCGAATCCGGCAATGACAATCTTGCCGTCGGGGCCGATGTCCAAGGCATTCGCCACGTCCCGGATTCTAAAATCGGTCGTCACCTTGCCGTCAATGCCAAAGGTCGGGTCCAGGCTGCCGTTCTGGTTGTAGCGCAGAAGAATAAATTCGCGTGCTGGACAGGGAAAGGTAAGGCAGAAGGAGGTTCCCGCGACGAGAATTTTTCCATCCGAAGTAAGATGGACGGCATTGGCGCCATCGTCGGACGTTAAGTCCGTGATGACCTTACCCGCAGTGCCGAAACTGCTATCCGGTTGGCCGTCGGGGTTGAAGCGCGCCAGAGCGATGTCTTGATTGCCTAGTCGGTTACCGATTGTTCCTACGGCAATGATCTTGCCATCCGGCTGCAGCGCGACATCATTAGCGCTGGCGTTAACGCCATCAAACTCTGTCCGCACCACGCCGCCAATACCAAAACTAGAATCAAGATCTCCTTGGCTGTTATAGCGCAGCACAGCGAAATTATTGAAGGCGGTGGCGCTATTGAAGGTAACACCCGCGACCACGATTTTTCCGTTTGGTTGAATCACGAGGGCGTTCGCCGTATTAGAGGCGGATGAGGAGGACGGCGTGTTACCGGCGAGGTTGGTTGTCACCTTGCCATCGCCGTCGAATGTGGGATCCAGTCCGCCATTGTTGTTATAACGCGCCAAGGCGAAGTTGTAGCCGCCGGTTTGACTATTGAAGGCGTTACCTGCTGTCACGATACGGCTATCCCGTTGGATGCCGACTGCTTTGGCCGCATCGGCTCCGCCAAAGAAATCAGTGGTGACCTTGCCGTCCCCGCCAAAGCTAGGATCGAGGTCGCCGGGGGCCGCTTCCGCTCGGCTCACGATGCTTAGAGATAAGACTAGTCCCACCACGCTCGTAGCCAAAACCTTGAGACACTTCTGCGCTTCCATACAGCGTTCCTTTCATAACACACAAAATTACGTCCCTCCTTGAGAAGTCATTAGAAACTTACTGTGCTCGTCGAATTTTGAGATCCAGCGCTTTGGGGTTCGCTTGTTTATTCGCACCTCGTTTCGGATACGGTCCGCCAGTTACAGTCATTCAAGATTCGGGGGAATCAGTTTTCTGAAGGAGGCGCTACTTTTCAGTCTAGAAGAGAACCGGGAAAGATGTTTCATAGCGCAAAAATAGGTCGTATGATTAAGGGACCTCTGATTAAGTTACTGCGCGAGCCGAATATGAACCTCCGGTACTCAACGTACTATTCGTACGCTTCCGTTCCTCAGCGCATCTTAGGCACGCTCGCTACACTTGATCAGAGTGCCCCTTAACTATCGCGATCCTATTTAACGGAGGATGAGATGAGTGTGTTCAAACATATATTGATTCCGACCGACGGGACTGACTTCTCGAAAGCGGCCGTTCTCGCCGCGATTCAATTGGCCAAAGAGACTGGCGCCAAGGTGACCGGGTTTTATGCGGCGGAGGAATATCCGGTGCCGCCTTTCGGGGAATACGTGCCGCCGGAGATGTTGTCGCCAAAAGAATTTCGAGCTAATGAGGAGGTGCGTGCGAAGAAAATCTTGGCTGGAGTTGAAGAGGCGGCGAAAGATGCTGGCGTTGCAAGCAGCACTTTGTTTGAGACCGCCTTCTCGCCTTGGCAAGCGATCGTTAAGGTGGCGGAAAAAGAAGGTTGCGATCTTATATTCATGGCTTCTCATGGACGGCGCGGACTTGCATCCCTATTGCTGGGTAGCGAGACGAACCGGGTGCTGGCTCATACGAAGATACCGGTGCTTGTGTATAAGTCGAGTAGTTAGCACATTCCGAGATTGGCGAAATCCACAATCGCCGCCGGATTCAAATAGGCTTTGAATGTCGCAACAAGAATCATGGCGCCCACTGCTAATAACAGCAGGCGCAACCAGGGTACGTTGTTGAACCGCTTGATCATACGGGCTGCGCCAGCGATTGGGGACGCTCAATAACCTGATCGTTGATCGGCCAGTTCAGAGCGGCCGCGACAAAACTCAAACCGATGCTGATAATCCAGACCACGTTGTAGGTCCCCATTTTGTCGAATAGCAATCCGCCCAGGTAAACGCCAAAAAAGCTGCCCACTTGATGACCAAAAAAGACGATCCCAGAAAGCATTGATAGATAACGGACGCCGAAAATTTGCGCAACCACGCCGTTGGTAAGCGGCACCGTGGATAACCACAAAAGTCCTATTGTCGCTGCAAAAAAGTAGACGGAAAGCGGCGAAATCGGCAGCGCCAGGAATAAGGCGATCACCATGGCTCTGAGCAAGTAGATGGTCGTTAGAATTTTCTTCTTGCGCATGAATCCGCCAAGCCATCCGCTGAAGTAGGTTCCAAAAACGTTAAAAAATCCGATGAGGGCCAGCGCCCATACGCCGACATGCGGCGGCATCTGACGATCAAGCAGATAGGCCGGTAAATGCACTCCGATGAATACGACCTGGAAGCCGCAAACGAAAAAGCCGAGTGTGAGCATCCAAAATCCCTTATGCCCCTTTGCTTCGGTTAATGCTTCACGGATGCTTTGATTGCCCTTGGCGTAATTAGCAGGTCGATCTTCTTTCAGGGCTGCGGATAGCGGCAATATGAGAAGCGAGAGCGCAGCGAAGGCGATTAGTGCATTCAGCCAGCCTATGCCACTCAACAATTGCTGACTGACTGGAACCATGACGAATTGGCCGAAAGAGCCTGCGGCGCCTGCGATACCCAAGGCCATGCTACGTTGATCGGGCGGATAAATTCGTCCGATCACGCCGAACACGATGCTGAAGGTCGTGCAAGAAAGCGCTAACCCGTATAGCAATCCCCCGCTCAAGCTGAATTGCAGGCCAGTGACAGAGTGAGCCATGCAATACATCGATGCGGCGTATAGAGCGCCGCCGACCGCAAGTACTCGACCTGCTCCGAATCGGTCAGCTACTGCTCCCGTAAACGGTTGGGCCATGCCCCAGACCAAGTTGGCGACCGCCAACGCGATGGAGAATGTTTCCCTATCCCAGCGCAGGTCGAACACCATGGGCTTTAAAAATAAGCCCAAGGGATGCCGGAGGCCCAATGAAAGCGTAAGAATCATCGCGCCACAGACAAGCACCGCCGTAGGCGTGCGCCAGGATTGAGGCATTTAGGTAACCATTCGAACAATCATGATTAATATGAAGATAAAGATCGCGGCGCCGATAACGCCGCCAATAATGGCTTGAACAGGCGTGATCGCGGTGGCGTCTTCCTCCCATTTCTTTTGCTTGCGCACGCCAAAGAAACTCCAAAATACGGCAAGGGCCACTTGGTGCAGCCCGGCTTTTTTTGGGGTGGTTTTTTTCGGCTCTTGAGAAGGTTGCGGGGGCATTTGATTGTCCATGATGATTTGACAGGTAAACTTAAAAGTACGATGGCTCATCATACTCATGCGGTGGGTCTCCGACCAGACTGGCGCCGAGAATCGAGGTACGAGTGTGTAAGAGGCTTGACATGAATAATGGCTTCACGCTCCAATGCTTCGGGTGAAGCTCTCTCGACACAATATTTTCATCATCAGCGGATTTGCGACCGCGCTCGTTATACTCGTGGTCGTGGCCGTCGTCTCGTTGCATACCATTCGTGATTTTATCGATGGCTCTCGATGGGTTAGTCATACCCAGAACGTCCTCACAAGCCTGCAGGAAACGCACTCTTTGCTAAAAGACGTCGAAAGCGGGCAGCGTGGTTTTTTGATTACTGGCGATGAAGGGTATCTGGAGCTTTATCAAAAAGCGGCCGAGGCGATTCCTGGACGATTGGCCGACTTCAAGCTCCTTACTCAAGATAACCCCGGACAGCATCAGGCTCTCGCAAATCTCGAGTCATTGATAAACAGGCGACTGACGATCTTGGCTGACGGCATCCAACTCAAAAGAGACAAAGCAAGCGAAGCCAGTCTGGTGAAAATGCTCGCCAGGGGAAAAGAAGTCACTGACCTGATTCGTACACAAGTTGATCAAATGCGCGCCAGCGAAAATGAGTTACTCCGTCAACGCTCCGCTCGGCTCGAATACGATGCGACTCTGACAAACCAATTAATCGTTTTCGCTAACTTGACGGCGCTCACCCTGCTGGTGATCACCGCATGGATGTTGTACCGGGAAATTATCAAGAGAACAAAGGCCGAGCATGCGTTAAGCCAATCCAACGTATTTTTGAATTCCCTCGTTGAGAACATACCGAATATGATCTTCGTGAAGGACGCCAAGGAATTGCGGTTTGTTCGATTCAACAAGGCGGGAGAAGACTTACTTGGCTATTCGAAGCAGGATTTGATTGGCAAGAACGACTATGATTTTTTCCCGAAGGAAGAGGCCGATTTCTTCATCGCCAAGGATAGAGCCGTTCTGACCAATGGCAATCTCGTCGATATTCCCGAAGAGCCAATTCACACCAGGCTTCATGGCGTACGAACACTGCATACGATGAAAATACCCATTGTTGATGACCAGGGAAGGCCCGAATATCTCCTCGGTATTTCGGAAGACATTACTGCGCGTAAGGAAGCCGATCAGGAAATTCAACGATTGAATCACGAGTTGATGACGTATACAGCGCAGCTGGAAGTTACTAACCGTGAACTGGAAAGCTTTAGCTACACGGTATCGCATGATTTGCGCGCCCCGTTGCGCGCGATTGATGGATTCGCAAGGATGCTGGAAGAAGACTATGCGAAGCAAATAAGCGAAACCGGCCGTCGTTGGCTTACGGTGATTCGCGACAACAGCCGAAGAATGGGCAAACTAATCGACGATTTGCTTGGATTCTCGCGCTTGGGCCGAAAGCCGTTGGAAGCGGTTGAACTCGATATGACCGCTATTGTTCGAGAAGTAAAAGAGGAGATGGGCGAGTCTGCGTTTTCTCCTCGGGTCGAGGTGAGAATTTCTTCGCTTGGTAAAGCCCGGGCCGATCGATCTCTTATCAAGCAAGTGTGGGCGAACCTGCTTAGCAATGCGGTGAAGTATAGCGGCCCCCAATCGGAGCCGCTTGTCGAGGTATTTCAATTAGAGCGGGATGGCGAAACAATCTACGGCGTACGGGATAATGGCGTAGGCTTCGATATGCGTTACTACGAAAAACTCTTTGGTGTGTTTGAGCGGTTGCATAGCGATCAGGAGTTTTCGGGTACCGGAGTAGGGCTCGCTATTGTCCAACGAATTGTTGTTCGACATGGCGGACGGGTGTGGGCGGAAAGCAAATTAAACGAAGGCGCCACATTTTATTTTACGTTGGGGAAAAAGAACGGGAGTGCTGACCGTGAAACTGCCTGAAATCCTACTTGTTGAAGATAGTCAGACCGATGCCGAGCTAACGTTGCGCGCGCTTAAGTTGAAACAGTTCGCGAACCAGGTAACTTGGGTCAAGGATGGCGCCGAGGCGTTGGAATACCTGTTCTGCGAGGGGCAATACGAGGGGCGGAGTAACGGCCATCCCTGTCTTGTGCTGTTAGATCTGAAAATGCCCAAAGTGGATGGAATCGAAGTGCTGCGTCGAATAAAAAACGACGAGCGCACAAAAACTGTTCCCGTGGTGATGCTGACCTCCAGCGCTGAGGAAAGAGACGTTGTGGAGGGCTACCAGTTGGGCGTGAACAGTTATATCGTCAAGCCGGTTGATTTCGATCAGTTCATGACCGCAGTGTCGGAAGCAGGTTGTTACTGGGCTACATTAAATCGGCTGCCAAATTTGCTGTAGCACCTCCTCCTCGAGAAAGGTGCATGACCCTCATTTTTATCAAGGCGAACTGGCCAAGCATTGCAGCAGTTTTCGACTTCGTGCGGTGGGTAATCTCGGACCCACGCTTCTCCGCACAACTGTGGTTCCCGTAAACGAATACGTTGTAGATAAATTACATGTTTTGATCAATCTCGATAGTGGCTCACATTTACCTGTTGAGTCTTTTTCTGGTATGGGTGTTGACGGACGTTCGGCGCGGCTCGGAACTACGCTAGTTCACGCGCTAATTCTGCTTATGGTATGGCTGTATGTCATCGCGCCGATATGGACAGGACGGCGCTTAAGTTTCCTGCCCTTGCTGCTTGGCTTAGCTATTAGAGGAGGGTAGAGGGGCGTTTTGCGGATTATGCGAGAAGCTATTTTCGTTCTTTATATGCATTTTGTGCATGACAGGGGTTTACATGCTTATGGGCATGTCCGTATAATCCGCGCTCGGTTTGGGGGTATAGCTCAGCTGGGAGAGCGCTTGCATGGCATGCAAGAGGTCAGCGGTTCGATCCCGCTTACCTCCACCAGGAAATGTAAAGATTTATTGCCTCACTGTCCCCATCGTCTAGAGGCCTAGGACATCGCCCTTTCACGGCGGTAACCGGGGTTCGAATCCCCGTGGGGACGCCA
>DATLHW010000504.1:0-3966 GCA_035539675.1 Burkholderiales bacterium
CTTTCGACAAATGCGTTTTTTTCTTCGCTATCCTGAATTTGAACGGGTTCGCCGAATGTCACTGTGCATAGCAATGGGATCGGCACGAATTCTCCCTTGGGCATGACGCGATTAAGGTTGGCTATCCAGACGGGGACGAACTCGAGATTTGAGCGCGCCTTCGCCAGATGATAGATGCCGCTTTTGAATGGAAGCAGCGTTTCGTTCGTGGTGTTACGCGTCCCCTCGGGGAAAACAATCAGCGAGTTTCCGCCGTCAACCGCTGTGCACATGACCGCGATGGGGTCCTCGTTCCGGGTGGTTTTGTCCCGATCGATGAGCACTGCATGGAATACATTTTTGCCCACAAAACGGCGCAAACTTGTTTTCAACCAATAATCGGACCCGGCGACGGGTCGAGTGACTCGGCGCAAGTGAGGCGGGAGCGATGCCCATATCAACACGAAATCCGCATGACTCGAATGATTTGCGTAGTACACGCGTTGATTATCGGCGGGAATACACCCCTGCCAAATGGCGCGTAGGCCAGTCAATAAATAGGCAAACGCCGTGATGCCGCCAGCCACAAGTCGGTTAAGCATGGTTTATTCCTATTTTGAAGCTGCTTCCGCCAACCCCGCTCGTATACGATTCGCGATCGTTACCGCGCACCCCACTGCGAAAAGCGGGAAAAGCCACGAGAGCCAGTCGGGAAGCGGCATGCCGAGACCTACCCATAATCCGAGCGCTCCGAGCCCAAAAGCGCGATCGCTCTTGCCGAATGGGCCGTCGTAACGTCGGGATGCTCCTACCATCAATCCAAGAACGCCTGCGTATTCTGTAAGTATCGCCAGAAAGATAAACACAGCGACTGAAATTGCAGAGAAAGGCGCCAGGAATGCGAAGGGAATATAAAGCGCAACATCTGAAACAACGTCACAAAGCTCATTGAGGTAGGCGCCAAGTGGGCTTTTCTGTCCGAATTCCCGAGCGAGCATACCGTCAATGGCGTTTAACGCCATTCGCAGGAATAGCCAGACGGGTAGAAGAAGAAATGGCCAGCGTTCGGTGTACAAAACGGTGATTAGGGCGCCGATGGCGAGCGAGATAATTGCCGCCAGCAGCGTAACTTGATTCGCGGTAACGCCGACGCCTGCTAGTAGTCGAACGCATGGGCGCAGCAATGCTTGAAATTTGGGTTTCAACGCATAAATGGTCATGGGGCGCTATGAGGTGACTGCGAGTTTGCTGTTGTCGGTGATTTCATTTCGTACTTGAACTGCTGCTTGCGGTAACAACAGGTACCGCAAGCGTTTGGACATCGCATTCCGCGTTCCTAATGCAAAGCGGGATTGGGCGCCGCAACAGAACCTGACCAGGCGCTAAGCTGCTTTTTTTGTTTTTCCGGAGGTTGTTTTTTTGGCCGTGGTTTTCTTCGCGGCCGTGGTGGATTTTTTCGCCAATGTCTTTTTCGCGGCGGCGATCTCCGTTGTGGCTGAAGTTTTCTTTGCTGCTGATTTCTTGGCCGGGGTCTTCTTGACCGGAGGGCCTTTCGCCGCCTTGGCTTCAATCAGCGCGATGGCGTCATCCAGGGTAATAGTCGCCGCATCGAGCGTTGGCGGTATTGTGGCGTTTACCGCCCCATGTTTTACATAGGGACCATAACGTCCGTCATGCACGCTCACGACTTCACCATCGGCAGGATGATTCCCAATCGGCTTGCCGGCTGGCGCGCTTCGCCCCGCGCCTTTCGGTTGGGCGAGCAACTCAACTGCTCGGGGGAGTTCAATATCCAAAACGTTATCCGTGCGCGGAATGGATTTGAAGCCGCCGTCGTGCTGAATATAGGGTCCAAAGCGACCAATGCTGACGGTCACCTTCTTGCCGGATTCCGGGTGAGGACCGAGATCACGCGGCAATGAAAGCAACTTCGCGGCGATTTCAGGTGTGATGGTTTCTGGCGTTAGCCCCTTCGGTAACGATACCCGCTTGGGTTTTTTACCGTCCTCTCCCGCTTGCCCTAATTGCACATAGGGGCCGTAAGGACCTTGCAGCAAAATCATTTCTTGTCCGTCCGTGAACGTGCCGACGGGTACGGGACCGCTCGCGCCGTCATTGGCGGCGCCTTCCTCGTTACGGGTGAAATCGCACTCGGGATAACCTGAGCAGCCGATGAAGAATCCGCGTTTGCCCAGTTTGCGAGTCAATTGCTTGGTGCATTTTGGACAATATTCATCAATGAGTTCAGTCGTGGGCCGAGCGACGCTGGCCTGACTTTTCTCCTCGACTTGCTTGCTGAAGTCCTTCCAGAAATTCGCCAATACCGGCTTCCACTCGGTCTTGCCGTTGGAAATATCATCCAGTTGGTCTTCCAACTTCGCGGTGAAGTCGTAATCGATCCATTGATTGAAATGCTCGGTCAGGAACTTGTTGACGACTCGACCCACGTCGGTCGGCGTGAAGCGCTTTTTGTCGAGAATGGCGTATTCCCGCGCAAGCAGCGTATGGATGATGCTCGAATACGTAGAGGGTCGGCCAATGCCGTACTCTTCCAGCGTTTTCACCAAGCTCGCTTCTGTGTAGCGTGGCGGCGGTTGCGTAAAGTGTTGCTCGCCATAGAGCTTATCGACGGGAAGTTTTTCACCCTCCTCCAGCGCGGGCAACTTGCTGTCGCGCTCCTCTTCCGCATCGTCGACGCTTTCGTGGTAAACCGCGTAGAAGCCGGGGAAGACCATGGTTTGACCGTTCGCGCGAAACAGATTCGCCTTTCCACCCACGGCGAGATCCACTGCAACGGTGTCAAATTGCGCCGGCGTCATTTGGCTGGCCATTGTGCGTTTCCAGATCATTTCATAAAGTCTGAAATGATCATCGCCGAGGTAGGCGCGTAGGCTTTCCGGCGTGCGATCGATCGACGTGGGGCGAATTGCTTCGTGCGCCTCTTGAGCGTTCTTCGATTTGTTCACGTACTCAACCGCTTTTCCGGGAAGATAATCCTTGCCGTACTGTTTGCCGATATAGGTTCGAATATCGCCTAAAGCCTCGTTCGATAGGCTCACCGAGTCTGTACGCATGTAGGTAATCAAACCGACTGCCCCGCTCCCCGTATCCATACCTTCGTACAATTGCTGGGCGACTTTCATCGTGCGGTCGGTCGAGAAGCCGAGTTTTCTAACCGCTTCCTGCTGTAGCGTGGACGTCGTGAATGGCGCGGCGGGGAAGCGTTGCTTACGCTTCTTCTCGATGCTCTCGACTTGCGCTTCGCCCTTCGCGTTCTTGGCCAGGAAATCGACAATCTCTTTTTGCTGCGCTTCGTTTGTAACCGTGAACTGCGTAAGTTTTTCGCCCTTGAACTGCGCCAGTTTCGCGGTAAATGGTTGCGCGCCTTTGTGCGTGTCCAAGTGCAAAGACCAATATTCTTGCGACTTGAAATTCTCGATCTCGATTTCGCGTTCGACGATCAATCTTAATGCGGGGCTTTGCACACGCCCTGCCGAAAGGCCGCGCCGAATTTTCTTCCATAACACTGGAGAAAGATTGAAACCAACCAGATAGTCCAACGCCCGACGAGCCTGCTGGGCGTTGACGAGCGGCATCGAGATATCACGTGGTCTCTCTACTGCATCCTTTACCGCCGACTGCGTAATTTCATAGAACACCACCCGCTTCAGTTCTTTATTTTTTAGCAGTCGCTTGGATTTAAGAATTTCAGCCAAATGCCAAGCAATAGCCTCACCCTCGCGGTCCGGGTCAGTCGCCAACAAAATGTTGTCAGCCTCTTTAACGGCTTTTGCGATGCTATCGACATGTTTCGAATTACGCGCGATGAGCTCGTAGTCCATGCGGAAGTCGTCATCCGGATCGACAGCGCCGGTTTTGGGAACCAAGTCGCGGACGTGCCCGTAAGAGGCAAGGATTTCGTAGCCTTTGCCTAGATATTTCTTGAGCGTCTTCGCTTTCGACGGCGATTCTACGATCAGCAGTTTA
>DATLHW010000505.1:0-4975 GCA_035539675.1 Burkholderiales bacterium
ACTTACGCCAACATCGGTATTTTTCATCCTCAGTTGTTCGATGGAATGCCGCGCAACACGAAGCTGAGGCTTTTCCCGCCGATGTTCGATTATGTTCGGGCGGGGCGGGTGACAGCGGAGCAATACCACGGTTGCTGGTTCAATGTTGGAACGCCCGATCACCTCGCCGAGCTTGATCGGTTACTAAAAGAGGAAGCATTAACGTTGTAACACGCTTGTTCATGCCTGCGTTCCTCAGGACCACAATGCCCCTTAAGGATGAATCATCATGACTTTCCTGACGGAAAAGAACGCATCGACCGGCAAAGGCGCCGGATCGCGTCCCATCGCCAATCTCCCAACTTACCTGCGGCGACGCGTTCAGTTGGCCAAGCAATTAAAAAGCGGTGTTGTCGTTTTACCGACGGCGCCTGAACGAATCCGCAACGCCGATACGCATTATGGATATCGATTTGATAGCCACTTTTATTACCTGACAGGTTTTCGTGAGCCGGAAGCCGTATTGGTGATGATCGCGGGCAAGCAGCCCAAGTCGATTTTGTTTTGCCGGGAAAAGAATCTGGAGCGGGAAATCTGGGATGGCTATCGATATGGCCCGAAAGCGGCGGCGAAGGCTTTTGGCATGGACGAAGCCTATCCGATCAGTGAGCTGAACGAGCGCCTGCCCAAACTTTTGCAGGGACAGTCGTCCCTCTATACGCCGGTTGGTCTCGACACGGATTGGGACCGGCAAGTCGTCGAGTGGCTGAATCGTGTGCGCGCCTTAGCCCGATCCGGCGTTTCCGCTCCCACGGAAATTCGCGATGCGCGTGAAGCCATCTCGGCCATGCGGCTCATCAAGGACGAGGTGGAAATTTCCATCATGCGCCGCGCCGCCATGATCTCCTCGGAAGCGCACCGGCGTGCAATGCAAGTGACGCCTGGCGTGCGTTTTGAGTACGAAGTCGAAGCGGAGTTGCTGCATGAATTCAAACGTCATGGTTCTCAAGCGCCCGCCTATGGCTCCATTGTCGCGGCTGGCGCCAACGCCTGCGTGTTGCATTACGTGGAAAACAATGCGCTGATGAAAAAAGGCGATCTGCTGCTGATCGATGCGGGTTGCGAGCTGGATGGTTACGCTTCGGACATCACCAGAACTTTTCCGGTTTCCGGCAAGTTTAGCGGCCCGCAAAAGGATGTCTACGAGTTGGTGCTGGACGCACAGCTAGCGGCGATCAAAGCGGTGAAGCCGGGCGCGCCGTTTATCGCGTATCACGATGCGGCTGTGAAGGTGCTGGCGCAAGGCATGATCGATCTGAAGCTTTGCAAGGGTAGCCGCGATAAAGTGATCGAGACGGCGGATTATCGGCGTTTCTACATGCATCGCACCGGCCATTGGCTGGGGCTCGATGTGCATGATGCGGGCGCTTATATGCAGAATGGCAAATGGGTCAAGCTCGCGCCGGGAATGGTAGTGACGGTGGAGCCGGGCATGTACATTCGACCAGCGGACAATGTGCCTAAGGCGTTTTGGAATATTGGCGTGCGCATCGAGGATGATGTGCTGGTGACTCGAAAAGGCCGCGAGGTGCTGACGGAATCTTGTCCGAAGAAGGTGGCGGATATAGAAGCCGTGATGGCTGGGTGATCTAGAATGCTGGTTTTGTAGGAGCGAGCTTGCTCGCGATGATATTTAGGGCCTCGCTACCAATTGCGAGCAAGCTTGCTTCGACGAAGCCGTCATCCGACATTACAGCAAACACTATTTAACCCAAGTTGCCACCTATACTTCCCTCTGCCGTAGCAAAGGTATCTACACAAGTCTCGCGTAGCCACGAATACTCCCTCTCTCCTCAAGGGAGAGGGGGCTCCCATAGGTTGTACTTGGGTCACTTATTGAATGCTCTCTCACTCTGACGTATTGATCGTAGGCGGCGGTCCCATCGGCGCATCGCTGGCATTGGCGATTAGCGGCGCTGGCGTAAGCGTTTCATTGGTCGAGGCGCGCACCGCGCCGGCGGATGATGCTCGAACGATCGCCGTATCCCACGGAACCGCTCTGATGCTGAAACGGCTCGGCGTTTCCATGGCGTCGCTTCAGGCGACGCCTATCGAGTCTATTCATGTCTCGCAACGCGGCGGATTTGGACGCACCATACTTCGTTCTTCCGAGTTGAAGTTACCGGCTCTGGGTTACGTGGTTTCCTACGCGGCTCTTTCGACGGCGCTTGAGGAGGCGCTTCCGGCAAGTGGCGTATCTGTTACTTATGGAGCGAAGGCTGACCTGATCAAAAGCACAGCGGCATTTGGCATCGCCCAAGTTACGAATGACGCGGGCGTGGAAGAAGTTACGGCGCGTCTTATTGTGCTTGCGGATGGCGGCCGCAACGTGGATGGAATTCCCGGCATTATTATTAAAGAACAGGACTACCATCAATCCGCGGTTGTCGCGTTGCTGTCAACGGAGCCGCCTGCAAGAGCAATGGCCTACGAGCGTTTCACGACCACCGGGCCGGTGGCGCTTCTACCTTACAAGGGGCGGTACGCATTGATCTGGACCACTTCCCCGGAAGAAGCGCTAACGCTTGCGGGACTGGGTAGCGCGATGTTTCTTGAGCGGCTTCAACAGCATCTCGGTGTGAACGGCCTTCGTTTCACAACTGTTGAATCGCGAGCGACGTTTCCGCTGCGTCTGCGGGTCGCCAATTCGCCGGCCAGTCAGCGCATCGCGTTAGTTGGTAACGCCGCGCAGGCGTTACATCCGGTAGCGGGGCAGGGCTTCAATCTCGGAATTCGCGATGTGGAGGCGCTGGCCAAATGTATTCGAGAGTGTGATCGGGAGTCGCTCGGCGGCTCCGTTATGCTTGCCCGTTATCGCGCGTTGAGGCGATGGGACGCCACCGGCGGCATTGCGGTTACCGATTTTCTGGTGCGAGGATTCGCGAACGACAGTTTGTTGATGCGCGCGGGGCGCGGCTTCGGATTGGCGGCGTTGGATTTTTTGCCGCCTGCTCGCAAGTGGTTCGCGCGAAAAATGATGTTCGGCATTTCAGGGTGATGATCATGGAATTCGATGTCGCTATTGTGGGTGGTGGGCCTGTCGGTGCGGCGCTGGGCATCGCGCTTGCGCGCGGTGGTTTGCGTGTGACCGTTATTGAAAGCCGCGAACCGGTATTGCCGACGAATGAGCAATGGGATGCAAGAGTTTATGCCGTGAGCCCGGGCAGTCGCGATTTCATTGCCGGACTTCATGCGTGGGAAAGCATTGGCGCCGAACGCATCGCGCCCATTGGCGCAATGCAGGTGTGGGGCGATGATGGCGTCGCCAATATCGGATTCGATGCGCTGGAGGCGGCGCGGGATGACCTCGGCTGCATTGTTGAGGCAGGACGCTTGCAACTCGCCTTGTGGGATGTGTTACGGAACGAACCTAACGTAACGCTCCATTGCCCGGCGCGTTGCCAATCGCTGGCGATGCAGCCATCACAGGCGCGGTTAACACTTACCGACGGGCAAGAAATTGAAGCGGCTTTGCTGGTCGGCGCCGATGGCGCGGATTCGTGGGTGCGCAACGCCGCCGGTCTGACGGCTAACATGAAGCCGTATGGACAAGCGGGCGTCGTGGCGAATTTCGTGACGGAACGTTCACATCAAAACATTGCCCGGCAGTGGTTCCGTCATGATGGCGTGATCGCCTACTTGCCTTTGCCAGGTAATCGCATTTCCATCGTGTGGTCGGCGCAAGCGCCGGTCGCGGAGGAGTTGCTGGCGCTGAAAGAGGCCGAATTTTGTGAACGAGTCGCCCTTGCGGGCAACGACGTTCTTGGAGCGTTGAAGCTTATTACGCCACCTGCCTCATTTCCGTTGCGATTGGTTGACGTGCCCCACACCGTAAAACCCGCCATCGCGCTACTGGGCGACGCCGCACACGTGGTTCATCCGCTGGCTGGGCAAGGCGTTAATTTGGGGCTGCGCGATGTCCAGGCGCTGGCCGATGTGCTCCTTACCCGCGGCCGGCATGAAGCATTGGGAGACCTTGCCTTGCTACGTCGATATGAGCGCGCCCGCCGCGAAGATTGGCTTGCGACCAAATGGGTTACCGATGGACTGCATTCCCTCTTTCACCCTGAGCGCTCAAGCCTTTCCCGTCTGCGCAATATGGGGCTGGCTCTCACCAATCGCATGACTGGCCTGAAGCGTCACTTTATGGCCCACGCCGTCCAATAAAGCAAAAAACGAGCCGCTCGGTTCGCTAATCGAAAAACCCTTTGCATAATTGACCGAATTCCTGCAAGAATGTGGCCCAAGTCACACTTGCGGAATGGTGGTCGGAATCTGCACCTCTAGGCGCTCGGATACTTCGTCTGGCGTCTACGCCCTCAAGCTGACTTTTTCTTTCTAAGTTGTTGTTCCGGGACGCGGCGCATGCATTTATGCAATGCCATGCGCCGATGTTGGGCTCCTCACAAGGGGGCCGTTTTTATAAGCGGAGTGCTAATAACATGACCAACGAGAATCGTGCAAAGACTAAGGAAGTTTATGTTTGGGACTTCCCTACCCGTTTGTTTCATTGGTTGCTGGCGCTGATGATTGTGCTGCTTGTGGTCACCGGGAAAATGGGTGGCAACGCGCTTGAGTGGCATGAGCGATGTGGTTACATCACCTTGGGATTGCTGCTGTTCCGGGTCCTTTGGGGCTTTATTGGTAATAAAAACGCCCGTTTTGCCAATTTCCTGCGAGGTCCATCCGCTGTATTGCGGTACTTGAAGGGTCTTACTGAAGGCCGTAGCCAAGTCCATGTTGGACACAATCCGGCAGGAGGGTGGAGTGTCATGGCGATGTTGCTGGTTGTCGCCGCGCAAGTCGGCACAGGGCTTTTTGCAAATGACGATGTCATGCTCGAAGGGCCTCTTGCTTATTTCGTAAGCAAGGATGCAAGTGATCAGTTAACGGGAATACACGAGATCATTTCCAATCTTCTGCTGGCGATTATCGG
>DATLHW010000506.1:0-6269 GCA_035539675.1 Burkholderiales bacterium
TGCCATCTTCAATCTTCCTAATTTCAAGTTGTGGGCGGATGCCCTGGCGGCTCGACATCAAGACACAACAAATAGCAGGTTAATACCGTTACTCTTTGGAACTTGACGCGTGTCGTCGGCGACATTGGGCCTGAAAAATAAATATAAGTCAATTCATTTTTTGGGTGGGTTTTGAACGGTTTTGGGTACGCGTGATTTTGCTCACCATCGTATGGAAAATGCGCCTCGGTCCCCCATTGGAATGGCCCGAGGCGCGAGCAGATCGTAGTCGTTTTGAACGAGCTTCGGGGCTCGTCGAATTAACCGCGTCCGTGTCTTCTTTCACGATGTGAAAAGTGCTTATCCATAACCGTGCGTTGTTCCGGCGTTAGCTGCGCGTACAACGCTTTAAGCGTTACCGCCATATCCTCCATGCTCGCTTGCCGTTGTTTCATGAAAGCGTTTCGCTGATCCAGCTGTTCCGGTAGCGTGAGCGTCGTGTTGGCTTGCGCTTGTTGATGATGCGACTTCATCTTTTCACCCTGCTCCTTTGCCTTCACGGCGTAGGTTCCCCAAGCGTTCTCCTGGTTAGGTTGTATTTTCAGCTCAGCCTTTAATTTATCGAGACGCTTTTGCATCATCGCGGAGCGGTCGCCACGTTTGCCATCCTTGTGGAAGTGATGGCCGCATTTGGCGCCCTGGGGGGCTTTTTCGTTTGCATAGGTAGGGACCGCCGAAGCCAGCACGATGACGCTCGCCAGGGCGCCGATAGCGTAAGAAATTTTGCTACTGAACATTGGTTTGGATTTCATGATTGAGCTCCTGCTCCGTGTTATGCCCTGTGGGGCGACGGTTGCTAGTTAACCATCGTCAAGTAACAGGTATTTTTCCGGGACGGCGCCATTTGTAACGGTTTGTTAATGGATCATTGCGTGGACCATTCATTAGCGTAAATTCGTGACCATAATCAGATACTTTAAATTAGGACGTTATGAACGACACATTGAGCAAAGTCCTTATTGTCGATGACGACGAAGAGATTCGCGATCTCTTAAGCCGTTATCTTAAACAGCACAGCTATGACGTAAATGCGGTGGCGAACGGCGATGAGATGCGACGCGCGCTGGAGTCTGGCGAGCCGGATATCATCATTCTCGATTTGATGTTGCCTGGCGATAGCGGCTTGACGTTGTGTCGTGATCTGCGCGCGCGATCCGACACGCCCATCATTATGTTGACGGCGCGTGGCGACGAGATGGATCGTATCGTCGGCCTTGAAATGGGCGCTGATGATTACCTGCCGAAACCATTCAACCCACGCGAACTGCTGGCGCGCATGAAGGTTATTTTGCGTCGGGCGCGCAGCATGCCGAAGGGACATGTCCCCGAGCAGGCGCGTTTCATTTCGTTCGCCAGTTGGCGGCTTGATACCGTTGAACGGCAGCTTATCTCCCTGGAGGGCGTGGTGGTCGCCCTCAGCGCCAGCGAGTACCGCCTGTTGCGCGTATTCCTGGATTATCCCAATCGCGTATTGAGTCGAGACCAATTGATGGATCAGATGCATGGCCGGCAAGGCGAGGCGTTTGATCGCAGCATCGATGTGCAAATAAGCCGCTTGCGCCAACGGTTGGGCGACGATGCGAGAGAGCCGGTGCTTATCAAGACGGTGCGACAAGAAGGTTACATCTTCAGTATTAATGCGATGGTGGAGAAATGAACCGCATTCTTCCCAAGACGCTATTTGGCCGCATGGTACTGATCATGGTTCTGGGCCTTATCATTGCGCAGGTTCTTACTACCGTGATTTTTTATCAGGAACGCGCTACCTTTGGTTCGCGTACGGCGGCCAATCATTTTGGGTTGCGAATGGCGGAGACATCTAGAATTTTCGATCGCTTACCCGTGGATCAGCGTGCAGGCATTGCCGAAGAAATCAGTACGCCTGAGTTTGCTGTATCGATAAGCGGCGCAGCATTAGGGGACGTCGTATCTTCCAACGAAGAACACGCGGAAATTATTGCGCGAGGGTTGCGTCGGCATCTTGGCGAGACGAGGCCGATCCGCGTCGCCGTCGCAGATCAAGCCGATGGCGAGTTTTTTCAAAACGACTGAAAGACGATTTTGGTTCAAGTCGGACTTCGCGATGGCGCTTGGGTTACGTTCAAGTCGTCAATCGGCGAGCCGCCCGGCATGCTGACCTCGCCACGATTTCTGATTAGCATGTCGATTCGCCTGATGACAGTCATTGTTTTGTCGCTATTGGCCGTTCGCTTACTGACCAAGCCATTGCAAACGCTCGCTATCGCCGCCGAAGCGTTGGGCAAAGATATTCATCGCCCGCCGCTCAAAGAAACGGGGCCGCTTGAAGTGCAGCGTGCAGCGCATGCGTTCAATACGATGCAGAAGCGGCTTGTTGACTTCATTCAAGAGCGAACCCGAATTTTGGCGGCGGTTTCTCACGATTTGAAAACACCCATCACCCGTCTTCGGCTGCGAACGGAAATGCTGGAGGATCCGAAAGCGCGCGCAAAATTCACCAATGATCTGGAAGAGATGGAGGCGATGGTTTCAGCCACCTTGGACTTCACTCGCGGATTGGATAGAAAAGAGCCATTGCGAGACGTTGACGTCATGGCCTTGCTGGAGAGTTTGCAAGCCGATGCGGAGGAGGTTGGTCATGCGCTGACCATTGTCGGAAAGACGGAACGACTGGCCAAAGCCGATCCGCAATCACTAAAACGCTGCCTGATGAATTTGCTGGATAATGCCTGGAAGTATGGCGGTCAGGTTCGTGTCGTCGTGGATGACGCGGATGGGCGCTTACGCATCGCCGTGCGCGACGATGGACCGGGAATCCCCGAAAGCGAAATGGAGAAGGTGTTTGAGCCTTTCTACCGGATTGAGGCATCGCGCAATCGAGCGACTGGCGGGACCGGGTTAGGGTTGAGCATCGCCAGAAATTGCGCCCGGGCGAGTGGCGGCGAATTGACGTTGCGGAACCTGCCGGAGGGCGGGTTGGAGGCGGCGTTACTGCTTCCTCCGTAGATGTTGCGACGGAGCGTTGTAACACTTTGTTTCAAATTTTCCCCTTGACGAAATTCGCTGGTTACAACCAATTGCTTAAATTGGCCTATTAGCAATGAAGGCATTTCAAACCAAACAATGAATAAGATGACGACCCCTGAATTGGAAGACAACCGCCCCGCAACCCGTGCGATTGCCGACGATAAACCCACCCCATTGCTGCGCCGGTGGTGGCTTTGGCTGCTCCTTATCGGCATCGTCGCCGGCGGCTATTTCCTTTTCGGCCGAACGGATCAGACGTCGCAAGCATCCGCCGGCAGACCGTCGGGAGGCGGGCGGGATCGCGCCACGCCGGTGACAGGCGTTCCTGCTAAAACCGCCGACGTGAATATCTACTTGAATGGCCTCGGCGCCGTGACGCCGCTGAATACCGTAACCGTTCGGGCGCGTGTCGAAGGGCAGCTCATGCGCATCCTGTTTCGTGAGGGCGATACGGTCAAAGCGGGGGATCTTCTAGCGGAAATCGATCCGCGTCCCTACCAGGTGCAACTCGCACAGGTTGAAGGTCAATTAGCGCGTGATCAGGCGTTATTGAAAAATGCTCAGTTGGATCTCGAGCGCTATCGAATGTTGTTCGAGCAGGATTCGATAGCCAAGCAGGAAGTCGATACGCAGGCCGCATTGGTTCGTCAATATGAAGGGGCGGTGAAGGCCAGCGCTGGGCAGGTGGATAACGCTAAGTTGCAGCTTTCTTATGCGCGTATCACCGCGCCTATCGGGGGGCGTCTTGGTTTGCGTCAAGTCGATCCGGGAAACATGGTGCGTTCGGGCGATACGAATGGGATCGTGGTCATTACGCAACTGGACCCGGTGACAGTAATTTTCCCCGTTCCCGAAGACAATTTGCCGGCCGTCATGAAAAAGCTTCGGGCAGGCGAGAAGTTGCCGGTGGACGCCTTTGACCGCGATGGAAAAAAGAAACTTGCCAGCGGCTCTTTGTTGACCGCCGATAACCAGATCGATCCGACGACCGGCACAGTGAAGCTCAAGGCGGAGTTTCCGAATAATGATTACAGCTTGTTCCCCAACCAATTCGTGAATGCCCGCATGCTGGTGGATGTGCGGCGCGGCGTCACGGTCGTTCCGTCAGCCGCTGTTCAGCGTGGCGCGCGCGGGACGTTTGTTTATGTCGTTAATGCCGATAAAAAAGTTGCGATACGGTCGGTGCAAGTCGGACCGTCTCAGGATGACAATGCGGCGATTGAAACGGGCCTTTCCCCAGGTGAAATGGTGGTTGTGGATGGCGTGGACCGATTAAAGGACGGCGCGACTGTAGAGTTGGTGACGAAGGGCGCGGAGCCGGCGAAGGACGCAGCGCCGAGAAAGCCGCGCGGCGAACGGAAGCGGCGGGAACAGCAGTAGGCGAACCCATCCCTATTTTGCCGCGCATATAAAAAATGAACCCCTCCCGCCTCTTCATCCTCCGTCCCGTCGCGACCTCGCTGCTAATGGTCGCCATTCTGCTCGCCGGCATCATCGCCTACCGCGTGCTCCCGTTATCGGCGTTGCCGGAAGTGGACTATCCCACCATTCAGATAGTCACGCTGTATCCCGGCGCGAGCCCGGACGTCACTACCTCGTCGATCACAGCGCCGCTTGAACGCCAGTTTGGCCAGATGCCCGGCCTGAATCAAATGTCGTCCACCAGCTCCGCCGGCGCTTCAGTGATCACGCTGCAATTTACGCTCGATATGAGTCTCGATGTCGCCGAGCAACAGGTACAGGCGGCGATTAACGCATCTGGATCGTTTCTCCCGCAGGATCTGCCGTCGCCGCCTATCTATAGCAAGGTGAACCCCGCCGACGCGCCGATCCTGACGTTGGCCATCACCTCCAAGACTTTGCCTTTGCCCAAAGTTCAGGACCTGATCGAAACGCGCGTCGCTCAGAAAATTTCCCAACTGCCGGGCGTTGGTCTGGTTAGCATCAGCGGCGGACAGAGACCAGCCATGCGCGTCCAGGCGAATCCTCGCGCGCTCGCGGCCTACGGATTGAATCTTGACAACGTGCGGACGGTGATTGGTAACGCTAACGTCAATTCGGCGAAAGGCAGCTTCGATGGCGCAACACGTTCATCGACTATCGACGCCAACGACCAGCTCAAATCAGCGGATGAATATCGACGCCTCATCGTCGCCTACCGAAACGGTGCGCCGATTCGCTTGGCGGAGGTGGCTGATGTGGTGGAGGACGCTGAAAACGTTCGCCTCGCCGCGTGGGCGAACGATACGGCGGCAGTCATTCTGAACATCCAGCGCCAACCGGGGGCGAATGTCATTGAGGTGGTGGATAGGGTCAACAAGTTATTGCCGCAGTTGCAGGCCTCGTTACCCGGTTCGGTGGAAGTAAGCCTGCTCACCGACCGTACCGTGACCATTCGTGCGTCTGTTCGCGATGTGCAATTCGAACTGTTGTTGGCTGTCGCGCTGGTGGTGATGGTGATCTTTCTTTTCTTGCGCAATGTATCGGCCACCATCATTCCAAGCATCGCCGTCCCGCTCTCTTTGGTGGGTACGTTCGGTGTGATGTATCTCGCCGGATTCAGCATCAACAACCTGACGCTGATGGCGTTGACCATCGCCACCGGCTTCGTGGTGGACGACGCGATTGTGATGATCGAGAACATCGCTCGTTATATTGAAAAGGGTGAATCAGCTTTACAAGCCGCGCTCAAGGGCTCCCGACAGATCGGCTTCACCATCATCTCGTTGACGGTGTCGCTGGTGGCTGTCTTGATCCCGCTGCTATTCATGGGCGATGTGGTGGGACGGCTGTTCCGCGAATTCGCGGTGACCTTGGCGGTGGCGATTCTCATCTCCGCCGTGGTCTCGCTAACGCTGACGCCGATGATGTGCGCCAAGTTCCTACGCCATACGCCGGAGGCCGAGCAAGGATGGTTCTATCGAAAAAGCGGTGAGTTCTTCGATAACGTCATCGCACGTTACGGCGTGATGCTCGAATGGGTGTTGAATCGGCAAACGGCGACGCTGATTGTCGCTATCGCGACTTTGGCGCTGACGGTTGTTCTCTACCTCTTCGTGCCCAAAGGCTTCTTCCCCGTGCAGGATACCGGCTTGATCCAGGGAATTTCCGAAGCGCCGCAATCGATTTCCTTTTCCGCGATGGCGGAGCGGCAGCAATCCCTTGCGAAGATCGTGCTTGAAGATCCGGCGGTCGCCAGCTTGTCGTCCTTCATCGGCGTGGAC
>DATLHW010000507.1:0-20780 GCA_035539675.1 Burkholderiales bacterium
GTAGGAACGATAACGGAAAGTTCGATCATAAAGAATTGAAATTTAATTATTTGTGAAGGGAAAGAGGCTGAAAAACATATCCAGCAATAGAAAGTCTCGACATACCGAAAAATTTACGCTCGTCATCTCCGAAAAGCCGCCGCTAGGGTAGCTCAAACAGATAAACAGAACAAATCAACTACAAATTATGACATTACAAACTGTCACGACAAAAACCTGTCATTCGCAAAAAATACGGTCGATCACCTTGCGCGGGATCTAAACAAAAGTAGAGGAATCCGCATACCCTCAACAGCCTTAATCTTTTTTGCGTTTTTCAAATCGTTCCGACGTAAGTGCAAATGCATGATTAACTGTAGTGGAAAAATGAGCCCACAAAACACGGAAAGAGAATGGACGAGGAATAGGTTTCGAAAAAAACAGGCGGGGAATCATCGCAAACCCGAAAAGCTTTTCAGGAATTTTTCTCTTGAGAATGACGACGCCACGAAAATTCGTCCACATCCAATCTGCGGAGCGTTCCCGCTCGGCTAATCTGGCGACCGCAAACCCTGGATGAAAAAGATTAAACGCAATCGTAATTCTCGGCCGATCACCAGTGTAAGTCTCCACGGAATGCATTAGGCTTGCAGGGAAGAGAAGCATTCGACCGCTCTTTGGAACCATTTTGAAATCCCGCTGATAATGATCTGGATTATCTAATATGCTGGTCGCGACATACGTCCAATCCTCGAACACGGTACGCCCATTCCCGTTTCCTTGTTCGTCGATGTCTCCGACGTCCACATAGTAAACGCCCGAAAAAAAAGAATGGCGACCCAGGTGATCGTGGGTACGATTAAAGTGCCCCTTCTGATTCACGTTCGCCCAAGCGCGAATCGACCATCCCGTTTCATATCTGTTATCGCGTTTGCCCAACGTACGAGCAACGTATTCTTGCGCCAACTGAATAATCTGCTCTTTCAACGCCTCGATTTCCGGATACGACCAATTCTGCAAATTGGTTTCCGATTGCCAACCGCCTCGGTTTGTCTTGACCACCCCGGAGCTATGCGCGCGCGCATCGAGAATAATTTCCTTCAAGCGTTCGTTAAACCCCTCACTTACCGGCCAATCAAAATGCATTACCGGAGAGGGAAACAAAAACTCGAGTGAAGCATTTGCCAATGGACTGCCTGCTTCTAGCGCGTCACGATCTTGCATAACTTTTGCCATTCTTGACCTTGGGGACATGATTACTTCTTCGCGTATCAAACCAACACTTATTTCTTTTAGACTCCTATAGAGTCCAAGCAATTATCCTATCCCGATTGTTGCGCAACGCCATCTCGCAACAAGTTGGCGGCTAGACGAAACGAAAACCGCCAACTGGACCTGTCCCATGGAGTAAAGCGTGGCAATTGAAAAAAATCGGATTCACTCGTCGCCACTCCCCAGGCAGTGGACAAGGCCGCTTTGAAGCCAAGTTCGCGCACCATGGTCACATGCTCCGGCAAGTAATCCTCTCCTGGTTTCCCGTTCGGATAGGCAAAAAGCGAAATCGGTTTTCCAAGAATTGATTGTAGCCGTTCACGCCCAATGGAAATTTCCTCCCTGGCCGATGCAGCATCAAGCCGGGCTAAAATGGGATGCGTCATGGTGTGCGCTCCCACGCCCATACCGGCGACATCCAGCTCACGAACCTGCTCGCTACGCATCATTAAATTGTCGGGTAAGGGAGCGTCCACAACGGCCTGCACTTCAGCCACTTTCGTCGCCCGAATGTCCACTGGCAAATATTTCAAAGCTCCAATTAACATTCGAATTGCCGTCCTGCGCGCCATATCGCTAGATATGTCATGACGTCCTAAATTTATTGAGTCGAGATTCAGAACGCCGCCGCTCGCACGCCGCACCGATTCGATAATCGTATCGTTCCACATTCTTCCGCCATCAACATAACCGGTGCAAACGAAGAACGTGGCATTGGCTCCATAGTGCTGCAAAACCGGTAACGCAATCTCGGCGTTATCCGCATATCCATCATCGAAGGTGATCGCGGCGGCGCGGGGCGGTAACGCGTTCTCCTTTAACATTTCCACAGCTTCATCCAGAGGCATGACATTAAATAAACGCTTCACCCAGTCGATTTGTTCCGCGAATTGACGACTATCCACTTCTCCAGGAAACAATGGGTCCGAGCGAGCATGCACTCTATGGTAGATCAAAACAGAAAGCTTACCGCGCCCCATTGCATGCATGAACGGTTTAAGAAAAGGAATCATCGCAATTTGTTCCGTAGGCTAAGCATGACGATCAACGTAAAGGCGGATGAGTGGATTTGAGTGGCAAAGAATCGGTAACCTCCGAGGGCTTAATAAAAGTCCCGTATTTACGGATAACAGGAGCGGTCTTCGCCTTTTCAACATTTTCAATATGCGCCCTCAATAGCACAAGTACGACTATCAGATAATAGGGCACGTCAAAGTACAGCAAACTGAGGAAAGCTCCACCTACTGCATAGCCAAGCAAGCTAACCTGAATCATTAATGCAAGATCCGCCTCGCGCTTAAATTCGGGATTCTCTTTGGCCTTATGTGCAATCCAACTTGCAGTACGCCACGCCGAGAAGCCGCATAATAAAAATAAAGATAAGCCTACCCAACCGTGCTCTCCAAGCGCCGCGAAATATATGCTATGAGCGGCATGCACATCATCAGGGTTTGGCGAATAACGCAAAAAAATCTTCGCATCATAGATATGAAACCCTCCTCCCACTATTGGCCGATCCTTAGCTATGTTGAATGCAGTCTCCCAGGCATTGATGCGGCCCATAGAAGACGTGTCCTCTTCATAAGAGGAAATGCTTTCCATGCGATTAAACCATCGCTCAGGCATCACGCCAATCAAGACCGGCGCGGCAATAAGCATCAGAATCGTCAACATAAGCTTTTGACGGCTTTTCAGCCACAAAAAGCCGAGCATGGGAACAATGGTCACTAAAGCGCCTCGCGAATAACTGCCAAGGGCAGCTGCGGCGCAAAGAACAGCGGCTCCCATCAACGCCCATCGCATCCACGCCTTCGGCGCATAGGCGCGTAGATACCAAATCAACGGAATGGTCATGAGAAGCGCAACCGCTAGCGTATTGTTCTCCTCAATAAAGGTGGTAGGCGGACCATATACTCGGTTCTCACCACCGCCAGTGATGGTAAAAATTCCACCCTTCACACCGTAAAAACCAAGCGATAGCGCCAGCACCCAAACCAACCACTCGATATGCTTTCTCTCATGCATAACGGCCAACGCGACAAACACCATAAGCATGATTTTCATTACGGTCGCCCACGCGTTAAATATGTTGTCTGGCACAAGAGCAAACACCGTGGTGACACACATCCAAAGGACAAACAACAGCAAGAAAATTGATGGCGCACTCCAGCAAATACGTGAGCGACGGCCCGAAAACACAATACTTAAAAGCGTTACGGCAGCAACGATCTGAGCAAAGGGAAAGGTATACGCAAATCCGTAGGAAAGCTTGTGAGGGTTCATCACCCCCAACCACACCCACATGAGCACGCCCAACCACGGCCGCTTAAAGATAAATGGCAATGAACCAAAAACAATCAGTGCTATCGCTATATCACGCATGGAGTGGCCTAAAATAAACTGTTATATGTTAGCCATGAGCCTGCAGTACGCATCATAAACGCGCTCCCCCTTCCACATCTTCCAAATGCGCGATAAACACATAAAGCGAAAAAAATCCGCAAGTGGCATTAGCTGCTACGACATTCCTGCATCACGAGCAACGGCAAATTTCCTTGAACAAGCCCACGCCTGACAAGCTGCTCATACCAGAGTTTATTCATCCAATATTAGCGACTTGGTTGCCTAATTTTTCAAGCATCAATGCATCCATAAAAAATTTGGCGGCCCAGTTCGGATAACGCCAAGTCATATATCCGCCGTTGAGAGGGTGAGATCCCTTAATCGCGCCACGAATATTCGGATTTGTAGAATCCAAATCTTGCACGCTCATATTGAAGCGATTGGCGGCGGTTGCATTTGCAACCATCTCGGTCTCTCCGGTCTCACGCGCGATACGACGCCAATTGATTGCCATTTGCGAATTGCCAGTTACACAAGTCCAACTAGCGTTACGGGTCCACTCAGGCGTGTAATAAGCGGGGAGCGAGCCATCAACATTTTGAATACGCGCAACCGATTTTGCCATTTTCACCGCATGCTCCACATATCGCGCGTTTCCCGTTGCAATACCTACTTCAAAAATACCGCGAATTGAATAGGCTATGGTGTGGGTAAGGGCGCTGTCGTCCGCATTGTCAGTTAAGCAGTTGCCTGGCAACCATCCGTTCGGCTTGGCTTGTGAAAGCGCCCAGGCAACATTCCGGTCGGCCGCATCTAGGTATTTTTGATCCTGAATAACCTGAAACGTCCTTACCAAACCGAACGCGCTACGAGTGTTATATGTGGCTTTTTTTGTTGTCGTAAAAGGCGAATGAAACCGTCGCCAGCAGCCGTCTTCGTCCTGAGCAGCGACCAGCCAATCAGCCGCGCGAATCAATGACGCTCGAATTCGGTCGTCGCCAGTTTCCTGGGTTGCGCGAGCCAAGCCAAACAGCGCCTGACCGGTATTGAAAATAGTGGAGGTGACGACTTCCGCTTCCATTGTTCCCGCTCGCACCCCGCCATCCGGCTGTTGTACATCGACCTCCCAATGCGCCATGCGCAATGCAGCGTCTCGATAGGCGGGCCGATTGAAGTGCAATGCGTAATCATAAAACGTCGGGATGATATAGCCAGTCGTTTCTGGGTAAGAAGCCAACCACCTTCTTTGTCGAATATCATAGGAATGAGCAACGCCGTCATCCGGGGTCGCCTGTTGAGCACGCAGTATCCAGTCCGCCGCCGCAGCCAGATGTTCATCAATTGATCTTGGCTTGAATGTGCCCAGACCGAGTTTATCCTTAGCTAAAAAAATTAGATGCTTCATTCTGTTCTCGTCGTCTTGATGCTGTTATCACCAGCGTTGTTAGTATGAACGGAGCGTGCCGCCGCATCGGCTTTTTTCACAGGCCGCCTGCCCAATTCTTCGGGTGTCGAATAAATGGTGATCCCTGCTCGCATGAGTTGGCGAAGATGATCATAAAAAGGTTGTGCATGGATAAACCATGAAACTGCCTCTCCCACCTTTCCAACCGTTAACAGTCCGGCGGCATCGAATTCCCGCCAGAAGTAATCCCGTAAATCATCACGGCCAGGCGTATCTATACGCCGCCGCGCATACTCCGGATCCAAAGGCGCAACAGGGACAACAATGTCTCGACCCAACCAATCTTTGCATGGAAGCTGATAAATTTCCTTCATTCTTACTGGCAATGGAAATTCATCCGCCATCATGTCTTCCAATAAGTGATAGAAAGTAACTGGGCCCATGGACACGCCGAGACCAAGTATTTTGCCATTAAGCTCAACGCAGCGCTGCCACGGCGAGCCATCACCAAAAATCGAAGGCGCAAGATGATGCGCCTCAGTTACATATTTTGCCTTGGGCCCGACCGCGGATACGGAGTGAGTCGGATGAATACTCCGCTCAACGCCGGGAAATTTAAGGAAGGCGGCAGGCAATGCGCCCAGCCCCGTGCCATGAATCCGCGGATCAAAAAAGTAGCCTTCCATTTTGCAGGTGGCAAGAATAGTGCCGCCAGGTTGGTAATAGGTTGGAACAATTAGCGTGCCTCCTGGGCTGATAGCTTCGTATAGCGCCTCTATAACAACGCTTGAGCCCCCTTCGACGTATCCGAGACTCTTCAGCGACGAGTGCAGCATGACAATATCTCCCGGCCTTAATCCTAGACGATCAAGATCAGCTTTCATTTGCTGTTTCGTGATCGTTGGCGCAGTCGACTTAATATGCGAAACATTTCTCCATTGCTGGATACGACGCAACATCCTCTTAACAATAGATTTGGCGGCTTTTAACAAGTTAACCCTCATCTTCATCAACTCACGCGGCCAAGTAGCCTGACCTTGCAAAGAAACTCTTTAAAGCGCGTCACGCAAAAGCGCTCAGGACCATCCGGACAGGAGGACAATCGCCACAATCCCAGTAACAAAGATACATAGACGCCCGCCCCAACTAGCGACAACAACAGCAAAGCGCCCACTTGCTGTTCGAATTCGAGCGGAGATGAAATTTGATCTCTGAGCGCCATAACAACAATGACCATGGCGAGGGTGGCCATCATGGGCCGCCAAAAACCAAGCAAGTAAGCTCGGACGGAAAGCTCCAGCTTGGCCGCCACCACCCATTGGTTGACCGGAATTAATACAATGGCTGTTAATAAGAACGCCCACGCAGCGCCCATGACTCCATATTTTGGAATAAGGGAAAATAAGCTGACTAAAAGAATAACAACTTGGATTCCGCCAATTAATGTTACAAGCCTTGGTTTTCCGATGGCGACATAGACATATACGATGTTCGATTGCAGCGACATAATTGCGCCGTAAAACGCCAGCACCTGGATAACTGGCACAACCGCAAGCCATTTATCACCCAACATTACCGGAACAAGCAAGTCCGCGACCATCGCAATGCCTGCGGCAGCCGGCATCGCCATCATTGCAATCATTCCAATCACGCCCATGAAACTCTCGCGCAATTTGACTAAGTCGTTAGCCAATCTCGAGTAGCCGGGAAAAGCGGCGCGGTTTATAGGAGCAACGAGTTCGGTCGTTGGCAGATTTGATATTTCGTAAGCGATGCTATACAGACCAAGAGCAGGAGCTCCGGCAAGCTTTCCTATTACAAAATCCGCGGATCGATTGTTCAAAAATGAGATTACATTATTGATCAACAACCATTTGGAGAAATGGAATAAATCCCCAAATGCAGCAAGTGAAAATTTCGGCCGGTAAGAATGAATTACATAACTAAATGTGACGCTCACTGCTTTGCCGAAAACCACACCTGCGACAAGGGCCCAGTAGCTTCTAGTGGCGAATGCTAAGGGAATAGTTACGGCGACCGCTGCAAGTTTCTTTGCGAGCAGGAACTTGAACTCTCGATTGAATTGCAGTTCACGACGAAAGCTCACAACGCCTATGTTCTCGAAACCTTGAATCAGCGTCCCCACCGCCAGCACGCACATAACCTCCCGCAAACGCGGCTCTTGATAGAAGTCGGCCGCGAACCCTGAAGATGCAACAAGAACTGCCGCACACGACATGGCGAACAAAACGGTGAATGTCCATGCCGTATTGAAGTGATCCGATTTAGCTTCCTCGCGCTGAATAAGCGACCAGTCAAAACTAAATGCCCCCAAAAGCTCCAGCATTGCAATTAACGACATGGCCATCGCCACCAATCCGAAATCGGCAGGCGTCAATAATCGAGCGAGCACGACTGTGCTTGCCAAGCCAATGCCGCGTTCGACAAATTTGAAAAGCACCATCCACGCGGCGCCCTTCGCCATTTTTTTATTTATATCGGACAAAACCTGTTGCCCTTCTCAATATAAGTTGGTTGTTGGAATGCTTACCCGCATGCGCAAACTACTGTGCGACATGACTCACCACGTAGCGATACTTACCCGAACGTTCCGGCTCTATACCTGCAACGTACTCAACATCCAACTGAAGTCTCTCACCCAAATGATGACGAAATACCTGCTCAATCTTTGGCCGTTGAATCGATTCCTTGAAATCCGCCTCAACCACCAACTGAAGACGCACTAGCCACAACGTTTCTTGAATAATCTTGAATTGCCGCACGCCGGGCATCTCTCGAAGCAGCATTGCAAAAGCGACATCGTGAACCTTCCCACCTTCCTCCGTGGCGAGGAAATCATTGGTGCGGCCTTGCACTTCCTTAATAAGAGGGAGTCCGCGCCCACAAGGACATGCACTGTTATCCAGGACGGCGACATCGCCATTCTTGTAGCGTACAAACGGAAAATCATGCGTGAACAGCTGGGTAACAACCACTTCTCCCGCTTGCCCTGGCGGTAAGGGTCGGCCGTCGGAATCAACGGTCTCCACGATGATGTCTTCCGCCGTGATATGCAGTCCGCCGGCCGGGCATTCATGTGCGATAAAGCCGGCATCCCTGCCGCCATATCCATTCGCCACAGGGCAATTGAACACCTGCGTTATGACGTCTCGTTGATGGGGATACGTGCGCTCCGCGGTAACAAAGGCGACCTTCACGCCAAAGTCGTCCATACGCAGCCCTCGGTCCTTTGCGCGCTGCGCGATCAATGCCAAGGAAGAGGGGTAACCGAACAGCATCCGCGGCCGAAAAGCGCGAATGTCGTCAAGGAATTGGTCGATCTTCTGCGGCGAAAGCGCGTGGGTCGAGAGCAATCGCGTACGAAATACGGCATCGCGCGCTTGTCGAGCACGGTCTTGAGCGGAAATTTCGATGGGAGAACTCCACGCCACGATTTCCGGATCGCCTATGTCAACGCCCCACCATCGAGTCGCCCGCCACTTCGCGGCTACATCATGACTAACTCGCGCTTTGCCAACGTAGAACTGAAGTGGGTCACCGCTAGAGCCGGTGGTAGAGAGGCGCTTCACATCTTTTGCGCCCTCCGCTTGAAGCTTCAGGCCATTGGCGCGAATCACATCTTTGGTAAGAAGCGGTAAACGCGACAAGTCATCAAGCGAGCGAATGCCTCGTGGGTCAAATCCAATTTGAGCGAATAACTCGCGGTAATAGGGAACTCGATCGCCGGCATGAATCAATAAATCCTTTAATCGATTGACTTGCAGCTCACGAATTTTTTCAGCAGTCCACCATTGCGTACGCTCCAGCTCACGCTTCACCCGCAGTGTATGGTGACCTTTACCAAGTTCATGTAATGGGAACAACAGACCTGAACAGATCTGTGTATATAAGCTCGACATGATCATCCCTTTACGCTGGCCGAACTTCGCTGATCTACGCTCGTTTGCTCGCTATACGCTGCTAACCATGCATCGCGTACGTTTGCCCAGGAATAACGCTGAACTGACGCAAGACCATTTTGGATAAGCGACTGGGCCAGCGACTCATCATGAAGCAATGTAGCCACAGCTTCCGACATTGCCTGCGCATCACCCGGCGGAACCAACAGCGCCGTTTTTCCATCCTGGACGATATAAGGTACGCCGCCTACATTGGTGCTGACAACCGGAACACCGCTGGCCAACGACTCCAGCACTGAGTTCGGCATATTGTCGATAAGACTGGTATTAAGAGCGATGTCCGCCGACTTGTACAACGCCGCAATCTCCGCGAGCTCTAATCGTCCCGTGAACTTAACTGATCCGGCAATTCCAAGTTTATTCGCCAGCGCCTCCAAGACATCTCGATCAGGCCCAGAGCCAGCAACCGTGAGGCGCGCTTTCGGAAATGACTTTAGGAGCAACGCAAACGCTCGAAGGCCAGTGGGAATATCGTAGATCGGCTCCAGATTACGAGTGATAACCACATGAGGCGCATCAGCATTCAATTTACTTCGCTCACCAGTCGGCGCAAAGCGCGGCAAGTTGATGATGTTCGGGATAATCAAGGTTGCTATCTTCCACTTGGCGAATACCGCCTCCAAGAAGCCCGAGGGAACAACGGTCAAATCCGCAGCCAGCAGAGTAGGGCGGATCCAGAAATACGACTTCTGCAGAAACTCCTCAGCACTGCCGCCACGATAATTGATAATGACTCGCTTGCCGCGCAATCGAGCCATCCATACCGCCGGAGCGGCAAACAGATGCCAGGACCAGCCGGAGTTCGCCATGACGTGAAATACTTGAGCCCAACCCGCCGCACGCCAAAGCTGAAATAAGTAGGGCGCGAGTCGGAAAAATGCACGCAGCAAGGGAAGTTTCCCAACCCACGCAGGACGATAGGGCGCATTTACTTGCACCACTTTCACTTCGAGTCCCTCGCCGGATAACAGCTCACCCAATTGGCGAGTCTGATTCGCCATGCCGCCAGAAGGCGGTGGCAAAGGGCCAACGATAGCGATGCGAAACGATTTCATGAGCGCGGCTGTTTTTCCACGTCTGCATCGACCCGTTCCGCACCGGAAATCAAGCGATCGTAAACCGATTGATAACGCGCGACCGACGCGCCCCAAGTACGCTCCGCCTCCACAAAACGCCTACCTGCGGCACGGATGGATTCCCATCGTTCGGGGTGTTGAACCGCGTCCACAACCTTGTCTGTGAATGCAATCGGATCGCCGGACTTGAATAGCAAACCCGTCTCGCCATCGCGTATAAGCTCTCGATGTCCGCCCACGTCGGATGCAATGAGAACCTTGCCTTGCGCCATGGCTTCCAGAGGTTTCAGCGGGGTCACCAACTCAGTAAGCCGCATCGGGTGGCGAGGATAGGCCAAGAGGTCGATAAGATTGTAGTAGCGTGAAACCTCGCTATGAGGCACGCGCCCGGCGAACACGATTTTATCGGCCACACCCAACTCTTCGGCCTGCAGCTTCAGTACCTTTTCCTGCGGACCTCCGCCAACCAGCAGCACGCGTATGTGCGGAGCACGCTTCAAGATCAACGGCAATGCGCCAACCAGTAAATCCAAGCCTTCATAGGCGTAAAACGAACCGATGAATCCAATAACCGTCTTACCCTCTAAACCTAAGCTTTTCTTGAGCGCCTCATCAGGTTGTCCACCTCGTTGAAAATTTTCAACGTCGACAGCATTGGGAATGACGGTGATCCGATCGGCGGGAATGCCGCGTCGAATGATGTCTTGCCGCAATCCCTCGCAAATGGTGGTGATGGAATCAGCGCGCTTCAGGGCATAGGTTTCCAACCACTGGCTGAACCGATAACGAAGGCTTCCTTCCTTCGTAGTCCCATGATCGACCGCCGCGTCTTCCCAAAAAGCGCGTACCTCGTACACAACAGGAATCCCCAGTCGTCGGCCAACTCGAAGTGCTGGAATTGCGTTTAGCACCGGGGAGTGTGCGTGCAAAACATGAGGCTTAACCCGCTTGCATACTTGTTCAAGGCGATGGGTAATTTCACCCATCAACTCGATGTAAGACACCCAAGGAAGCGTGGAGAAAAATGTCGGGGCCGGAATGGTTCTGAAAAAATGCCAACCATCAATGGTTTCTTCCGCTGTTTTCACTTCGCCTTGTTTGGGCCCCGTGAGATGAAAAGTCTCCCATCCCAAGGCTCGCTGTCCCTTCAGAAGCGATAACGTACGAAAGGTGTAACCACTGTGCAGTGGAATTGAATGATCGAGAATATGAAGTATGCGCATCAGACTGTCGCCTTTATTGATTGTGGCTCCACGCCTTCCCCCATGACGTTTTTTAGAAAGGCGTCGAACATCAACAACGTCCAAAGCGGGGCGCTATGGTCTCTGGCGCCGGACTGATGTTGATCCAATAGTTCGCGCAAATACGGGGCGTTGAAAAAACCCGTATCGAGCAACCGATCGCCTAACACAGCGTCGCGGACACGCTGCTTCAAAGGTCCCTTGAACCAAGAAGCTAGCGGCACGGCGAATCCCATTTTGGGTCGATACATGACTTCGTTGGGAACGAAAGGCTCCATTGCTTTCTTAAGCAAGTATTTCCCTTCCTGGCCTCGGATCTTGAGACCAGTAGGTAGACTGGATATCCATTCCACCAATTTATGGTCCATAAGCGGCTCCCGAACCTCAAGGGAATGAGCCATGCTTGCCCGATCGACTTTTGTATTGATGTCGCCAACCAGGTAAGTGTGCATATCAAGATATTGAATCAGCCCCAGCGGGTCGTCGGTCGGCGATCGCTTGGCATGGTGGTTCATCACTTCAATCGCGCTGTAGCCGCCAAGTTTGGACTGAAAAGCAGGGCTCAATAAACGGCGCCGCATGGGTTCACGAAATATGGAAACCGCATGAAAGTAAGCCTCTACTGAATTACGGGCCAACGCTTCAAACGTGGATTTAGCGCGGAAGACACGCGGAGCCCAGTCAGCCTTGGGATAAACCCGGCCCATAGCCCCAAATAATGATCTGCGCAAACCAAGCGGTAACGCACTGCGCATTTTCTCTTCCATCATATGGAAACGATATCGCCGATATCCGCCGAAGCTCTCATCCCCTCCATCACCGGAAAGCGCGACAGTAACGTTCTTGCGCGCCAGCTCACACACTCGATAGGTGGGAATGGCAGAGCTATCTGCATAGGGCTCGTCGTAGAGCCAAGCTAGTTTGTCGATCAGATCGAAATCATCGCTTTGCACCTGCTCAACGCGATGTTGGGTGTGATAGCGATCGGCGATGATTTTTGCGTAGGCCGATTCGTTGAATTTCGGATCACCGAAAGATATTGAACAGGTGTTGACCGGCTCCGATGAAACGCCAGCCATCATCGCCACAACAGCGCTGGAATCGACGCCGCCGGAAAGGAAGGCGCCCAACGGCACTTCGGAAATGAGGCGCAGACTCACGGATTCCTTCAGCCGCCTAACCAACTCCTCAATTGCTTCCTGTTCGCTAATAAGCGGGTCTACAACGAAGGGTATGTCCCAGTATTCTCTTGGCTCGGGCGCGGCGCCTCCACGCTGGACAACCATCGTTGTCGCTGGCGGCAGCTTCTTGGCAGAGGTAAAAATCGTGCGCGGCTCTGGCACATAGCCAAAGGCGAAGTACTCCTCCACGGCATAAACGTCGATATCTCGCTTAAGCCCCGGATGAGCCATCAGGGATTTCAACTCCGAGCCGAACAGCAACCATCCATCGGGCAAAAGAGCATAGTAGAGCGGCTTTACGCCGAGACGGTCGCGAGCAAGGAAGAACGTTTGCCGATTGCGATCCCACAATGCGAAGGCAAACATACCCCGGAAGCGTTTTACGCACCCCTCGCCCCAGGCTTCCCAGCCATGCACGATAACTTCAGTGTCGGATTTAGTGCGAAAAGTATGGCCCAATGCCTCTAGCTCTGGCACTAGTTCCTGGAAGTTGTAAATTTCGCCATTGAAGACAACAGCGACGCTGCCATCCTCATTGAAAAGTGGTTGTTGACCGGAAGAAAGGTCAATGATGGAGAGCCGCCGATGAGCCAGACCCACGCCTGGTTCGATATGCAAGCCGCCTTCATCGGGGCCGCGGTGGTGCTGCGACTCGTTCATACGATGCAGCAGCTCGCGCGATACCTCTCGCGTCCCCTTTGTATCAAATAATCCGGCGATGCCGCACACCTGAATACCCCTTTTTTATATTAATGCCGATACGCCGATTAGAAATCTAATCGGCTCCCTCAGATTTTGTAAAACTATCGCGGCGGACGTCTCCGCAATCTGGGAGACGTTGTTACCCAACGTGTCGCATTTTGAATGCTGGTTGGAAGAATAAATTTATTTTCTATTACCCAACCATTTGTCATATATCCGCGCATAGCCATTCACCATTGCATCCAGGCTAAAGCGTTCAACTGCCCTCAAACGAGCCGCCGCACCCTGACGTCGCGCCAGCGCGGGATCGCGATAATAATCCAACATCGCTCGAGCCATCGCATCCACATCGGCGGATGGAACCAACGCTCCCGTTTCACCATCCACAATCAACTCAGCGTTACCCCCGACACGAGTCGCCAATGTCGGCAAACCCGAAGCCATCGCTTCGAGAATGGTGTTTGAAATACCCTCCGCCAGGGAGGGTAGAACAAACAGGTCGAAACTCAACATTATTTCGGCAACATCATTACGCGAACCAGGAAGCCATGTGAGATGACTTACCCCGGCTGACTCTAACCGCCTCACCACCTCAGCTCGTAGCGGCCCATCGCCAATAATGGCAAGCCGCAACCGGGACTTTGCTTCCGGCATGAGTTCGAGGGCGCGAATAAAAGCATTAGCTAGCGTAAGCTGGTCTTTGACCGCCTGCATTCGCCCAACCGCGCCGACAAGAAAACAGGATTGCCCGGAAAACACATCCGGCAGAACACGCTCCACCCAGCGCGGCTGAAATTTAGTCGTATCCACGCCGTTGTAAAGCTGCGTAATCCGGTCAGAATCGATGCCCACGGGTCCGGCGAGATAGTCGGCCAAATCCTGCGAGAGGGCAATGTAATGATGCACAAAAGGGCTATACAACCGGCGTAACCACTGGTTCTTGCGATTGGAGCCATCCAAGTCGCCGATGTCGCGTCCGTGTTCGCTGTGTATACGCACAGGCACGCGCGCCAGACTTGCGGGAACCTGCGCTTCAACCGATCCAAGATTGCGGGTATGCACAATGTCAGGCCGCAACTCGCGAAACAGTCTCCATAGCTGCCCATGCATTCTTACGCTATTGCCTGGCGGCTTTTTCAACGCAAACAAGGAAACGTCCGACCGACGAATTCTTCGAGCGAACTCTGTGTACTCCGTCAAACAAATAACGGCATGGCGATAACGATCTTCAGGTAGCCAATTCAGAAGATTGACGAGGCCATTTTCCAATCCGCCCACATCAAGGCGATATAACACGTGGGCAATTAAGGGGCGTGCGTTCCGTGAAATCTCCCCGGCGCCAGAGGCATCACTCATGTTACTCACGATTCACGTCAGCCAAAACCTTTTCAACGGCTGGCAATGCATCTTGGATAAACTCATTCAATACTGCCCTGGAAGATTCAACGCGATCGTCCGTCGGGGTGTATAGGATTACAACCGCTGAATCGTCACCACGACCCAACAGCCTGGATTTTGCCTGCAACATCTTCGTCACATAAGTACTGTTTGTCCGCTCGCCCTCTACCCAGTACCAGTGCCAAGCTAAAAGTCGTCCGTCCGGTCCCCGCAATTTTGACTCTTCAGCGAGCAGGCTCGCCTTTTCTTTGATAGACGTTTCGACGTTTTCCCTGCTTACCGTTGACCAGGAATCGGCTAGGGTTACTGTTAATGCATTGCTAGCGGATATAAGTTTCGCGCGCTCATTCTGGTTGTTGTAATACCCAATATACAGACCAACCCTGCGGCCATTCTTTTCAAACACTTGGTTTGTGTGCGCCCGGGCTCCCATGTAGTGAGGACGCCAAGTCGAAAGACGTACATCGGTTCTTTGCCACCCAGCCACTTCGGGGGGGGCGATTCGAATATTCGTTGAATGAAGAGGCGGCTCTACGTAGACCGCATACGCAGGCCACAATGCTCCCAGAGTCGCGCCAGCAAGAGCGACCATAAGCAGCTTCGCAGACGATGCCCCTGTCGGAACAACGTCCTGCTTAAATTGCTGGGCTTGTTTTGGCGCATCCATATCTTCGCGCCAAAAAGAACCTGCCCAGAACAACAACCCAATAACCACTCCGAAGAAAACCCATCCATATATGTAGTGGTCAACGCCGACTGCAAGCTGCATGTTGCTTAAATGGCCTATTATCACAATCAAATAAGCTCGCATCCCATTGGCCAGAATGGGCACCAATAACGATAGGGCAATAAATATCAATCGATAGCGCAGACTACGATAATTAAGGTATGCGTACAGGCAACCGAGGGTAAATGAGGCGATTAGATAGCGCAGACCACTGCATGCTTCCACTACAGACCAGCTACCGGAAGGCAAAGTAAAGTTCGGACCTTCACGAAATACCGGGATCCCCGTGAGTCGCAAAGCGCCTACAGTAAAGTCCGCCGTAAACTCTATCATCGGCGGAAGTAAAAACTCGCCAAATGGCACCGCAAGAACCAGGAACATCAAGGGAAACGCAATTGCCCAGGCAAAACGAACACCCAAAAGCGCCGTTACAACCACCGGCGCCATCAACACCAGAGCGTACTGACGAACCACTGCGACTTCCGCAAGATCAGCTAATAACCACGCCAACCCGAGTAGTGCAAGCAAAAGCAACGGCCAGAACACGGGCCTCGGTGAAATTTCCCAAAGCTGCCGCCGCCGCGACCAAATTAATGCCAAGCTAATTGGAAGAATCGTATAGCCATGCTGGAACGTAGCGCTGTGCGCCCAAACCGCCTCCAGGCTTGCCGCTGTGGTCCAATACCATCCCAGCAACCAAACCATGAGGGCAATCAGCAGTACGTATGGAAGAGCGACGGCAAAACGACCGACGCGGGCAGCCGATGAATTCAATAGCGCTACTGGCTCCAGGTTCACGGCGAAAAACCTTAGGACTGCACGGCAGGCGCGACTGCCTGATTAACTGTCCCGCTTTGCAAACCCACCATAAGAGCTTCCAGACGAGAAAGATTGGCGTGCCACGAATAGTCTTCCAGTACGCGTGCTCTCGCTGCGGCGCCAATGGAATCGCGAGCCTCATCCTTTAAAAGACGGCAAACGACGGAGGCAAAAGCAACGCCATCCGACGCTATGACAAGCTCGCTATCTGGCTGCGCGGTAATTCCCGCCGCCGCATGAGGCGAAACGACAACAGCCTTCGCCATCGCCATTGCCTCCAGCACCTTGTTCTGAATGCCTCGCGCTATACGGAGCGGGGCTACTGAAAGCGCTGCATGGGCAAGGTACGGCCGTACATCCGGGACGCCACCGGTCACGGTGACGCCTTCCAGATCTTTCAAACGATCAAGTCTCGCCGCCGGACGTGCGCCCACCACATAAAATCTAGCTTTGGGCTCAACCTGCCGTATTAGAGGATATATCTCGTCCGCGAACCATTCGACAGCATCAATATTAGGCCAATAATCCATCGCTCCCGTGAAGACAAGCGGAATCTCGCCAGCCGCATAGGGATTCGTAAAATCATGAAGCGGAGAGAAATAGTCCGAATCAACTCCATTGCTTGAATGATGAACGCGGTGAGCCGCCTCGGGCGCCATTTTGCGCATAAACTCCGCTTCATGCGGCGCATGAAGTACCGTTGCGTCAAATTCGACAGCCAGCCGGCGCTCGAACTTAGCTAATGTTGTCGCCTCACGTGCATAAACCCATGACATTGGCCACGATTGCGTCGGCGCGTATTGGCGCCATTTATCAGAGTCGACATCAGCGATGTTGGCGATGCGACGCAGTTGAGTCGCCGTCGTCAAGTACTGCGCCATTGATGAAGAATACGCAATTGCATAACTCAGGCAGCCCTTTGCAACTAAACCGTCTACCCATTGCGCCAAGGCGTTATCCCAGTAATAGGGCAACGTAAGCGCGTCGCCGGTAAGCAAGCCCTTCGCACTTCTTATGCGCGCCCATTTTGGATCAAGAGGCGCAAAAAAAACGCTCGCGCAATACTCCTTCACTTTTTCGACATGCTCCCAATCGGCAGGGTCATCGATAAAAGTTCCTAAATGCACTCGATAGCGTTTTGAGAAATATTTCAACTCGTTAAAGGTCCGCACCTTATCGCCCTTGTTGGGCGGATAAGGAATTCGATGGGAAAGATAGAGTAGTTCTTCCATGACTTTACCCAAGGTGTTTCACAATATGAGGCCCAAGCCAATTAGCTACGCCAATTGGAAGTCGTTGCCACACAGCGATCATTAGTCTGTATTTCGGATTAAGCGGATTATTTTCTGGCACTTTGGCGGCAGTCACTAATTTATATTCGTAGTGCAACGGTGTTGCTTCGAAGCCCCAATTCTTTTTGAAATCGAAGGAGCCAGTCCCTCGCTTACTGCGACCGTAATCAAAAATCCGGTAACCCTCTTCGCAGGCGCGGCGCATCAGTTCCCAGTACTTGAAGTCATTCGCCGCAAGATCGCGGGCCTCCGGGAAATCCCCCGCATAGTAGGGAAGCACCTCATCGCGAAAATAGAACGTCATCACTCCACTAACCGGCTTACCGTCCTTCGTGACGATCATCAAGTCGCAATCTTTACCGAACACTTCCTTTAATAAAGCAAAGTATTTTTTAGGCAGCGCTGGCGTCCCGTGACGATGAACATTATCTGCATACAACGCAAAGAACCGCTCAACGTCACTATCGATTTCAGAAACAAGTCCAAATTTAATTCCCTTGCGCACCATTGCTCGCTGCTTACGGGGAATAGCAAGCATGTTTTTCTCTAAATCAGGATCTATACTTTTACGAAAGGTGACGTAAACGTGACTCTTTGGCCAATCCGTATGGTGGGGATTAACATTGCGATATTCGAGATGACCAACACCGAGTTGTTGCGCAATCTTCTGCGCGGATTCGTCCAGAGCTTGGCGAGCGCGCTCAGTTACCGCGACAATCCCGCCATAGACGCCAAATGGAAGCGATATAAGCGCGTGACCAAAGAGACGACTCTTTACTTCCGCAAGCGGGAGGACGCCTTCGATTACGCCATTAGCCTGCGCAAGAAGAAAGTGAGTTCGATGATTGAAAGCCTGCTCCAAAACGGCCTTCCAACCAGCGCGATGAAAGAAGGTTGCATCGGGCGCCGAATTAACAAAAGCGTCCCATCGCGCAAAGGCGTCGGATGTGAGACCGACTACTTCGAGCGGAGCAGCGAGCGACTCGCTACGCGCGAACTCCACGCTGACATTCATTGACCACCTTTCAGGAAAATGCGGTCCATTCGGTCCCACTGAAAATCCTGAAGCAGTGATCGAATCCGTCCTTCCATGCGTGAGAGGTTAACGTAATGCCGAAAGCGCGTTTTGAGCGCGATGCCTTGTTGACGGGGTTGTCCTGGGTCAATTTCCCAGGGATGGAAATAAAATACGCAAGGCTGCCCGTCCTTCTCATTTACGCGGCGAATAGACCAGCATGAAATTTCATAGGGTAGTAAACGAAAATATCCCCCACCTGATGCAGGTAAATTTCGGTTCAATAGGCTAATCGTCGTAGCAGGGACTTCAAGTAGACGCTCATCATGGCTCGTACGAAAGGCGAAGCGAGGCGCATCCGGCATGCCATAGTGATCATGAGCAATTGGGTAAATACTGGAACTGTAAAGATAACCAGCCTCTAGCAACGTATCGAGCGCCCAAAGGTTCTGCTTCCCAATAGAAAAGCTGGGAGCCCGATAACCTTTCACTTCGACGCCGCCGATATCCTCCAAGAGTTTCTTCGCATAGCTAACGTCCTCACGGAACTCCGTAGGACTTTGCTCATTAGCGCGCAGATGTGCGTAACCATGACTTGCCAATTCGTGCCCATCATCAACAATACGTCGCACAAGTCCGGGATAGCGCTCCGCCACCCATCCTAAAGTGAAAAAAGTTGCATGCGTACCGCTCTCATTGAGCATTGCAAGTATTCGATCCACATTACGCTCTACACGACACTCTTGTTTGTCCCAACTGTCGCGGGGAATGTATGGCGCCAAGGCGGAGACCTGAAAGTAATCCTCAACATCGATCGTCATCGCATTCCGCATGCGGGTATTTAAACTTGCCATGAGGACGCCTTAGACTACTCTTTCTGATTGGGTCTTAGATTTTGCAAGCAAATCGCCAAGAATTACCGCAATTCGATCTGCCGCATGTCCGTCCCAAAATTCAGGTACACGGCCAGCCTTGCCGCCCGTCTCCATAACTTCCCGGTACGTTGCCAGTATCTTTTCTGGATCTTGGCCTGTGATGGTATTGGTGCCCTCAGCAACCGTGATAGGACGTTCGGTATTATTACGAAGAGTGATGCAGGGAACCCCAAGCGCCGTTGTTTCTTCCTGAATGCCACCGGAATCAGTAAGAACCAAGCGCGCATCCTTCATTAGACCAAGCATCTCTAAATAACCTACAGGTGGCAGTAGCAGAACAGAGGACTGCTCAATGATATGCATCAATCCAAATCGCTCAATCTTTTCACGCGTACGAGGATGTACCGGAAACAACACAGGCAAATCCACGCTAATTACGCCTATGGCTTCCAGTAAGTCTTTTAGAACTTGGGGGTCATCCACATTCGAAGGGCGATGCAAGGTAAGAATCGCGAATTGCTTGGGCCCCGCAGGAAAATTCTTAGAGCCACCTGCTTGCCTAATTGTTTTTTCAGCGGGTATTGCTCGCGGCAAATTATTGCGAAGGGTATCAATCATGACGTTGCCGACAAAATGAATTCGGCTTTCATCAATACCTTCGCGCATCAAATTATCAGCGGCGCTTCTTTCCGTAGTCAGAAGCAAATCTGAAATCTGATCAGTCAGCAAGCGATTAATCTCTTCCGGCATGGTGCGATCACGGCTACGTAAACCAGCCTCCACATGCACTACGAAGATGCCTTTTTTAGCGGCAACCAACGCACAAGCCAAAGTAGAATTTACGTCTCCCACCACAAGCAAAATTGATGGCGCCTCATCATCCAGCACCGGCTCAAAACGGCGCATAACTTCCGCAGTCTGCACCGCATGCGTCCCCGAACCCACTTCAAGATTAATATCTGGCGCTGGAATGCCAAGATCAGCGAAATGCTGATCATTCATTGCCGCGTCGTAATGCTGGCCGGTATGTACCAATACAAGATCAAACGGTGGATCAATGCGTTTGAGGGCTGCCATTACCGGCGCGATCTTCATGAAATTTGGACGTGCGCCAACAACACACATAATTTTACCGCGAGCAGCTTGAGTGTCGACCATCAAAGATCCTCATTGCGCAAACGGCGCACACTAGCAAGCGACAGAATCTCACGCAGAAGCTTTAGTACAGTTGTAACCGACCGTTCAAGATCAGATACACGCTCATCAAGTCGAAGTAGCCTAGTCTCCAATTCTGTAGCAAACGTATCATTGAGAATGCTTTTGGAACCATCTTGAGATACGTTTAAATGTTCTGGATAACTCATTTCCCGCTGGATGTCCCCAATCACTTCCTTGACCTCCGCTTCACCGAACGCATGTTTTTCTTCGATATAACCCATTAACATGAGGCGGTCACACAGAGTATTCACCTTCCG
>DATLHW010000508.1:0-4107 GCA_035539675.1 Burkholderiales bacterium
TAGTGGCTGGCGCCCGCCTTGAAGGTTTTACGGAAGGTCAGGGCGCATAAGGTCGTGAAGCCGCCGGCGCTGCCGCCGCGAATAATGATTCGGTCGGGATCGACAAGGCCATCGCCGATGAGACTCAACGCGCCATGCTCGCAATCGTCCACATCGATCACGCCCCATCCGCCATAAAGCGATTCGCGATAAGGACGTCCATAGCCTGTGCTTCCGCCATAGTTTACGTCCAACACCGCGAAGCCTCGACTGGTCCAGTATTGAACGCTCATGCGCAATGTATTCGTCGTCATGGCGGTCGGCCCGCCATGACTGATGACAATCAGCGGCGGTTTCGTGTCGGCTGGCGCGGTGAATTGAGGGTTGACGGGCGGATAGTAGAAACCATAGGCCGTTCGCTCGCCCGTTGTGGAGAAACTGACGACGCGCGCGGGAGATATCGTGGCGGGGTCCGGCAGATCGACCACGCTTCGAGCAAGCGTCACCACTTCGCCGGTGTCCAGATTAAGCTTCACCACTTGCACCGGCTCAATCGCCGAACCCGCGATAAGCACCGCGAAGCCATTTCCTACCTGCAAATCCTGGATATCCGTGTACTGATTGGAAAAGGGTATTAGCGTGCCGCTTCTCACATTCAGTGTCGCGAAGGTATACATTCCTTGACGAATGTAAGCGCAACCCATTTGGTAGTCACTCTCAAAGCCGAATATGGACGTCCCGAAAACCCATTGGGGACGGCCGAACTCGGCCTCCGTGAGGCAAAGCGGAATAATGCCATTGGGCGAGGCGCCATACAGATTCCACCATCCCGTGCGATCGGAGACAAAATACAGATTTCCATCGGGAGCCCACTCAGGCTGATAGACGGATTCATTGACGGTGCCCGTGACCTTCTCGATCCCTTCCAATTCGCCCGCCGCGTTGAAACGCGCCGTCCATAATTCGCAACCGTCCCATGGCATATTGGGATGGCTCCAGCTAAGCCAAGCCACACGCGATCCATCTGGGCTTACGCGCGGCGACGAGTAAAAGTCTTGTCCCTCTACGAGGATGGTCTCCTTACCGTCGCCATCCAGGGAAATCGCGGTGATAACGTTAACCGCTTCGCGATTCGGCTCGGAGTGATCCTCGCGTACGCAGATCAGGCGGTTATGGGATGCGTCGAGCGAGAAATCGGCATAACGAAAATCTCGACTGCGCGTAATGAGGCGAGGCTCCCCGCCTTCGCGAATCTCATAGACCTGATCATCTGCGAAGTGGCTGAAATAAACCACGCCGTTAGAGACCACATACGAACCGCCGCCGTATTCATGCACGCGACTACGAACATTGAATGGAGGAGGGGTGATGTCGATTCGGCGTCCATCAGGCGTTTGCTTGACGATAACGTGGCGGCCTTTCTCCGAGGCTCGACCTTCCAGCCAGTAGATATCCTGTCCGTCAATGCGCGGCAATGACAGCGAAATCGAACCGGCGGCCACCATGGCGGCGGAAAAGGGGGACTTCCAGGCGCCATACGGCGCGACTGTCGAGTTAGTCATCAGCGGTAAGTGGGCAATGAGAATGCCCGAAGCATAGCCTGAAATACGTTTCTCTCCTACCCTAAAACAAGCGTTACCGAATGGAGTTTAAAAGGGGGCGACGTTATACTGGCTGCGTATCCATTTCCTCTAGCGTCAGAGCCGAGATGCGAAGGCGGAGCAGACAGTACAGTAGTACCGTGCTCGATAGCCGACAACGTACCGGTTCTACCCTAAAAGGGAATTAGAGCGTTGGCGACAAAATCGCCTATAGCGCCGCAAACTGATAAGCGCCATCGCCTGATGGCCGCAAAAAGGAAGCGAACTCATGAGGGATCCTATCGCACTTGAGTTACGGTTCTCAGCGCACAACTACCATCCACTGCCGGTAGTGCTGACGCGAGGGGAGGGCGTGTATTTGTGGGATGAGGACGGTCGTCGTTATCTCGATATGATGTCCGCCTATTCCGCAGTGAGCTTCGGCCACGCGCATCCTCGAATCGTCGCTGCGCTCACCAATCAAGCCGCAACACTGGCCGTTACCTCCCGCGCATTTCACACCAATCGACTTGGGTCATTTCTGCAACGCCTGTGTGAGCTCGCCAAACAAGACAAAGCGCTGCCAATGAATACCGGCGCCGAGGCGGTGGAAACCGCGCTCAAGGCTGCACGCAAGTGGGGCCATAAGGTGAAGGGCATTCCCGATGGCATGGCGGAAATCGTTACTTGCGCGGGTAATTTTCACGGACGCACCACGGCTGTTGTCGGTTTCTCCTCAGAGTCGCAATACAAGGATGGTTTTGGTCCTTTCGCTCCCGGCTTCCGCCAAATACCCTTTGGCGACGCGACAGCGCTAGAGGCTGTCATCACGCCTAACACCGCTGCTTTTCTCGTCGAGCCCATTCAAGGCGAGGCGGGAATCATCACCCCTCCTGTCGGCTATTTAGCGGAATGCGCGCGAATCTGTCGGAGAAATCGAGTCTTGCTGTTGTGCGATGAAGTGCAAACGGGACTGGGCCGCACCGGAAGATTTCTCGCAAGCGAACACGAGAACGTACAGCCTGATGGCGTCATAGTCGGCAAGGCGCTTGGCGGCGGCATGCTGCCGGTATCCGCATTCCTCGCCCGAAACGAGGTCATGGAAGTGTTCACCCCAGGCGACCATGGCAGCACGTTCGGCGGCAATCCGCTGGCCGCGGCTGTCGGCCTTGAAGCGCTGAACGTATTGGTGGAAGAAAATCTTTGCGAACGCGCCGCCGAATTGGGCGCGTATCTGCTGGAGCGACTACGAGAGATCGATAGTCCATTGATCAAGGATGTGCGAGGGAAAGGTTTGTTGATCGGCGTCGAAGTGGATAGGGCGATTACGTCCGCACGACACGTATGCGAGCGTCTCACGCAACGAGGCATTCTCACCAAGGATACTCACGGGACCGTACTGCGTTTCGCGCCGCCACTGGTTATCGCCGAGGAGCAAATTGATTGGGCGGTAGGAGAGATTCGCGCGACTTTTGCGGAGATGTAATCGCTTGCGACGAACGTTGAATAGGTAGCCGTTTTGGAAGCTTAGTGACCGGACTGAATTAACAGGTAGGAGGATCTATGACCGATACCGGCGCAATGCCCACTCCCCAGCCTTTTGAGATCCTTCTTGTAGAAGATAGTCCCGCTGACGCCCGGTTGACACGCGAGGCGTTAAAAGACGCCAAGGTGTGGCACAACCTGTACATGGTTGGCGATGGCGTCGAAGCGATGGATTTTCTACATCGACGGGGACGTTTCAGCGATGCGCCCAGACCCGATCTTATCCTGCTCGATTTGAATCTACCCCGGAAAGACGGCCGAGAGGTGCTCGCCGAGGTCAAGACGAACGACGCGTTCAAACGCATTCCTGTCGTTGTGCTTACCACCTCGCAAGCGGACGAGGATATAGAAAAAGTTTATAACCTTAACGCCAATTGCTTCATCAGCAAGCCTGTCGATTTCGAACAGTTCACCAAGATCGTGCGGAGTATTGAAGAGTTCTGGTTTACGGTGGTGTCGCGGTTGCCGAAGTGAGAGTCCTCCACACGCGTTCAATCGCCGTTTCATGTGGATAATCAAATGGTCAGTCATGGTGATTTTTATCGGCAGTGTAGGGCGGAAATGCGATAGCGCCTTCCGCCGAATGTTGCTGTAAGGCATTATTCATCCGTTACAAAATTTGCATGCGGCGGAAGGCGCTATCGCTTTGGCCGCCGCGCCTTCGGCTCCTTAATTAAGCGAGCGCGTTCGTCCTGTTGGTCATCCCGAGTATCGTTAAACGCCTTGAAGAGCAATCGGGCGCGACGACGTTCCGCGGAGAGTTGGGGATCGTGAGTATCTGAGTATCATAGAGGGCGCTGTTGAGCATCTTTTCTCGTTCGCTTTGCATTATCTTTCCTTAAAATAAAGGTATCTAGACAAGATTAGATTAACCCCCCCTCGCAGGCGAGGGGCTTCGACCAGAAAGAGTAGATGCGGCGGCTTCCTCTCCATAGGCTCTTCCCGCATGCTGGGCCACCGAATGCCGCAGCGTGATATTATCGGCGCCTGTTCCCCGTCCCCT
>DATLHW010000509.1:0-4167 GCA_035539675.1 Burkholderiales bacterium
GCTATCTCCTGCGGCGTCAACAGCGGTATGCCAGGGGTCAAATGCACGCCCTTATCGCCGGATTTTTGAACGCGCTCCGCTAACATGGGCATCTGTTTCTGCAGCCGATCCACCGGCACGATACGAGTTTGTTTTTCGCCCCTCTCCAAGTACTCGATAAAAATTCTTTTTTTATCCTCGGTGACGTCAAAGGCGACCGTTCCTTGAGGAACAACGAACTTTTGATCGCTCTTTAGCTCATCGACATTCTTTAAATCATCACCAGCGCGTTTTCTCAGTTTTGCTGTATCAGCATCGCTTAAGCCATACGGGTTGGCGTTTTCGGTAATCGACGAAAGGCCGCCACTGGATCCCGTCGCAAGACGTTTATCGGTTTCCGGGGTCAATTTTTGAGAATCAATGGAACGAAGTCGCTTATGGGTAGCCATTACTGGTATGACTGATTGACCAGGCACGATTTTTTGCAGATCCCCGGCTAATCGCTTTATGTCGGCAAATTGGCTCTTTAGGCTTACGATCGCATTTGCTTTTCGTCCAATTGATAGTTCATCGTCAACTGGCAGTTCGTCATCAATTTTTTGTTTTTCAATTGGGGGTTGATTATCAATTGGTAAGGTTTTCGTTAATCTCACGTTCTCCTTTAACCATTGGTAATAACCGCTCAAGTGAGCCTGCTGATCATCGACTGACGAACTCTCAATTAGCGCCTTTACATTATCGATTGCCCACTGATGGCGCCCCTTCATCGGGAAGGTTGTCGGATCCACCGATAAATCCTTCAAGTGATCGGTTAGCTGTGCTTTTTGTTCATCCGAAAGATCATCGTTTCTAGGGAGCGTTGCGATTTCTCTATCGAGTTCCGCTTCAAATTCATGGAGGGCATTATCCAGGGTCGTGTGAAGCGCCTCTTCCCACCCCTGACGAATAGCATCAATCGACGCATCCTGCCTCTCGCGCCACCCATCGAGGGGCGGACATTGCTGAGTTAGAAACGAATAGGCGACAATGTGCTTGTCCTGTTGCGACTCCGATGACGCCGCCGACTGTTGCTGTTCGGCGATTTGACGTTCAGCCTTTTCGTAAGCCTCCGCTACCTTTGCATTTTTCCATTCTTCTCGCCCGGCATCCGTCAAAAGCTCGGCGTTTTGTTGCTTTAATGTTTCCACCTTTTGTCGAATAAGATCGGCAATTTTGGGGAACATATCGTTTACGGCCTTTCCGATCGCGATGCGCGTGCGCTGCTCTCGTGCTTTCTTCGACGCCATCATTCCTTCGCGGAACGAACGACTTTCTTCTTCGCGCGCCAGCCCCTTATATTCGCGATATGTCGGTAATTCCTTAAAAGGGTGATCCAACTCTTCAGTCTCATCGTCGATCTTGTCAAATGCATCCACCAACTGCTGTTGCGCCGGCTCCTGTAGCCAGTTTTCCATTTCATTCATTTCCTGCAGCAGGCTCTCTGCTGAGATCTCGTTTAAAACAATGGGATCTTTGCCAGCCCCCTCCCATTTCACATCGCTATCTACCAGCTTTACGGAATTTGTACCCCATCCCCTTTCCATGTTGCTGATCTGGTTGTCAAACATTTCTCGCAGTTTTTTCTCATCCGCTGGACAATTTTCGTCGGAACCCATTCTCTGCTTTGCTTGCGTCATTTTACGAAGCAGGATTTGCTGAACCGCGATCATCTCTTGCAGTTGTAACTGCTCTAGGACAGTAAGATCAAATCTGGCTTTCTCAAGTCGATTAGTAATTTCTTGCTGGCGCTCTGCAGATACCGTCGAGGAAGGAGATTGCGCCATTACCGCCAATTTAAGTAACTGACGCAATGTCGCGCCATGCTCTGCGGTGACGAGTTGGGGAGGATCCGATGTGATGTCCTTCAACATTAGAGCCGTCGTGTCTTTCCAATCGTCCTCCCACGATTTTTGAGAAACCTTGCTTTCTTCGCCCTTAGAATTATCGCTACCATCGAGATTCATATCGCCCTCCGTTTTGTTATTAAGGCCTCGTCAACATGTCAAACCATGGCAATTTCCACGACTTTTGGAGATTTTTTGATATCGCATTATGCCGTTCGCATCTTAAAGATTACAAAAGAACTTAACGAATCTGATACTGTTTCTTACGATCAAAGCCGTAGTCGCATTTCGACGCATCCGAGCGCGTAAGCCGCTATATAGGCAATTGAACATTCCGCGCCTGCAATCCACATAAATGTTTTATTCACATCATTCATGAAAGCCAATCAATGACCTCCGTAGCATCGGCTCCTAGCCGTGAACAATTGCTCCACGCTCTCTACGAAGCGGCGGAGCTCGAACACACCCTCATGTGCACCTATCTCTACGCCGCCTACAGTCTTCGCAATGGCGAAGCCGAAGGGTTCTCGAAAGAAGAAGCGGCGGCTGTCGCGCGCTGGCGCCGCGCAATCATTAACGTCGCAGTGGAAGAAATGGGACATCTCACCGCGGTATGGAACATCACGGCGGCGCTCGGGGGAGCGCCGCGTTTTGGACGAGGAAATTTTCCACTTGATCCCGGCGCCTTGCCCGCTGGCGTCGTGGTGAAACTGGCGCCATTTAGCGAGGCGGTGCTTCAGCACTTTATTTACCTGGAGCGGCCGAATGGCTCCACCGAGCCGGACGGGGAAGGATTCGCGCCAGAACTTATTTTCACACGCGCCATTTCCAAACCGCGGCTCACGCCAATGGGGATTGATTACGAGACGGTGGGAGCCTTCTACGAATCGATTGGGGCCAACCTTCGTGAATTTGTGTCGCGGATCGGCGAAGCATCGGCCTTCTGCGGCGATCCGGCGCTGCAACTGTCGCAAGCCGAGGTTAATCTGGCTAGCGTCAAGCCGGTCATTTGTCTCAAGACGGCGCTCGGCGCATTCGCGGCGATTGTCGAACAAGGCGAGGGCGCGCCCGCCGACGCCAAGGGATCGCATTTCCACAAATTCATCGAGATCCGCGAAGAGTTGGCCGCGTTGAAAGCAGTGAATCCAGCATTCCAACCGGCATTTCCTGTTGCTCATAATCCGGTGCTACGACCACCGCTAAGGCGTGGGGGCCGCGTGTGGATCGAGAACGAGGAAGCCGCAGCGACGGTCGACATCGCCAACACGGGTTACGGGCTTATGCTGCGGCTCATGGCGTATTCCTATCTCGTGCCACGACCAAGGCCGGAGAAGGCTCTGGCGATCGATCTGGCGCTGGGCTTGATGCGCGCCATTACCTATCTTGCGGAGCGCGCCGCACGACTGCCGGCGGGGCCATCGAATCCCGATTGCAACGCAGGCATGTCATTTACGGCCCTTCGTGACGCCGCATCGCTGCCCCCAGGGCCAAGCGCCTCGCGATTCTTCGTCGAGCGGCTCAGTGAATTGGCTGAGGCCGCTTCATCGCTGGATAAGTTTGGAGACGCACGCACCACTGCCGCTGCGCGCCAGTTGGCCGATTTGGCGAAGCGCGCGACACGAGGATTCGCATCCGCCGAGTTGGAGCAACCAATCAACATCGCAACGCCAAATCCCGGAACGCATACGCCCCCTCCCCCGCCACAGGCATCGAATCAAGCGGGGACAGACGCCATCGAAGGGAAAAATCTCACTCTCCTCTACGAAGGAAAGAAATGCATTCATGCGCGCTTCTGCGTCACCGGCGCGCCGAAAGTATTTCTCGCTAATGTGGAAGGCCCCTGGATTCATCCAGACGCCATGGATGTGGAGCGCCTTGTGGAGATTGCGCATGCTTGCCCATCCGGCGCAATCCGCTACCAACGCAAGGATGACAAACCGAACGAATCTCCACCGCTGGTCAACTTACTCGCAATCCGCGAGGCCGGCCCTTATGCTGTGCGCGGCGACATTCGCCTTGATGGCCAAGCAGGAAATTTTCGCATGACGCTTTGCCGGTGCGGCGCTTCGAAGAACAAACCCTATTGCGATGGCTCGCATGGTGAAGTGGGTTTCACTGCAAGCGGCGAGCCACCGAAAGGACACGCGGACATGCTTGCCGTTCGCGATGGACCGCTGGCGATCGATCCCGAAACGGATGGTCCGCTACAGGTGCGCGGCAATCTGGAAATCACGAGCGGAACAGGACGAGTCGTCGCTCGCGTAATGCAGGCGCGTCTTTGCCGTTGCGGCGCAAGTGGAACAAA
>DATLHW010000510.1:0-4643 GCA_035539675.1 Burkholderiales bacterium
GATTGCGTATAAAATGAGCGCCTTTCTTCAGCGGCCATCAACACGCCGCTATTTTTTCCTTCATTAAAAATGCGCGTCGGCCCTTATCAGTTAAAGAACAATCTGATTGTTGCACCCATGGCCGGCGTTACCGATCGGCCATTTCGTCAATTGTGCAAACAGATGGGCGCCGGCATGGCGGTGTCCGAGATGGTCGCGTCCAATTCCCTGTTGTGGGGATCGGAAAAGACCAAGCGGCGCGCCAATCATGAAGGAGAAGTGGACCCCATTTCGGTGCAGATTGCGGGCGCCGATCCAAAAATGATGGCGGACGCGGCTAAGTACAACGTCGACCAAGGCGCCCAAATCATTGATATCAACATGGGATGCCCCGCCAAGAAAATTTGCAATGTCATGGCGGGCTCCGCGCTTCTTCAGAATGAGCCGTTGGTCATGGCGATTGTTGAATCTGTGGTGAATGCGGTGAACGTCCCGGTGACGCTAAAGATTCGCACTGGCTGGGACAAGCAACATAAGAACGCCATTCGCGTCGCCAAGATTGCTGAAGAGGCTGGTATCAAGGCGTTGGCTATTCATGGTAGAACGCGTGCCTGCGGCTATACAGGCAATGCCGAGTACGAAACGATTGCGGCAGTAAAAGCGGCCATTAATATTCCGGTTATTGCCAATGGCGATATCACAACGCCCGAGCAGGCGAAGTATGTGCTTGGAGTTACCAACGCCGATGCGGTAATGATTGGCCGGGCGGCGCAAGGCCGTCCATGGATTTTTCGCGAGATTGAGTATTACCTAATGACAGGTAAGCATTTGCCAGCGCCGGAGGTGGCGGAAATTCATCGCGTTTTAAATCATCATCTGCAAGACCTTTATCAGTTCTATGGCATAGAAACCGGTGTCAGGATCGCCCGTAAGCACATTTCCTGGTACACGAAGGGATTGGTGGGGTCCGCCGCGTTTCGTCACCATATGAATCAACTACAAACGATTGAGGAGCAGATGCGAGCGGTGAACGATTTTTTCCAGCAGCTTGCCGTTGAAGATATCCGGTTGCGCTATGAACCACCGCAAGTTGAAGGGATGGCTGCATGATTAGAGAAACCAAAGATGTCAGGGAACCCGAACTCTCCGCTTGCGTGCGCCGGGTAATGAAGCAATATTTCAAGGATCTTGATGGCGAGCGTCCTGGGCCCGTTTACGACATGGTAGTCGCTAGCGTTGAAAAGCCGCTCATCGAAGTGGTTTTGCAGCAGGCCGAAGGCAATCAGACTCGCGCGGCCGAGTTGTTGGGCATTAACCGAAATACTCTGCGCAAGAAAATGACAGAGTACGGGATCGAATAAAACGGCTTATGGACCATTTCGTGATTGCGGAATGGTCCATAAGCCGTTTTAGGTTAAGAATTTTCGATGTTCGCGCGTAGTTTTCATTTTCCAATTTTTTCTCGTAACCTTCGTTTTCAGTAAATATTTCCAACAATGATCAAAATACAGCGCGTCCTTATCAGCGTTTCCGACAAGACCGGAGTGGTCGACTTTGCTCGTCTGCTCGCCAAACTCGATGTCGAAATCCTTTCCACTGGCGGCACAGCCAAACTTTTGGCCGATAGCGGCATTCCCGCTCGTGAGGTGGCTGATTACACAGGCTTCCCGGAAATGTTGGATGGTCGCGTGAAAACCTTGCACCCGAAAGTGCATGGCGGCATCTTGGGTCGACGTGATTTGCCGGAGCATGTTGCGGCGATGGCGGCGCACAACATTCCTCCTATCGATATGGTGGTAGTAAATCTCTATCCGTTCCAGCAGACCGTGGCCAAGCCCGATTGCGCGCTCGAAGACGCGATTGAAAACATCGATATCGGCGGCCCCACCATGGTGCGCGCGGCGGCGAAAAATTATCGCCACGTCGCCATCGTGACCGATCCGGCGGATTACGCGGCGCTTGCGCAAGAGCTTTCCGCCAATCAAGGCGCGGTGTCTGCGGAGCGCCGTTTCGAGTTGGCGAAGAAGGCCTTCTCGCACACAGCGCAATATGATGGCGCCATCAGTAACTACCTCACTGGCCTGGAGGCGGACGGCAAGCAAGCCGCTTATCCAAACAAGTTGAACCTGCAATTCAGCAAGGCGCAGGATTTGAGGTATGGCGAGAATCCCCATCAAAGCGCGGCGTTTTACGCCGAGCAACCGATTGCGCCGGGGTCGCTCGCAAGCTTCGCGCAATTGCAGGGCAAGGAGCTTTCCTACAACAACATTGCAGATGCTGATGCAGCATGGGAGTGTGTGAAGGTCTTCGATGCGCCGGCCTGCGTCATCATTAAGCATGCGAATCCTTGCGGCGTGGCGGTTGCGGAACAATTGTCGGTGGCCTACCAGCGGGCTTTCGCCACCGATCCCACATCGGCGTTTGGCGGCATCATCGCTTTCAATCGGGAAGTGGACGGCGAGACGGCAAAGGCGGTCGCTGGACAGTTCGTGGAAGTGGTCATTGCCCCCGCCTACAGTGTAGAGGCGCGTAGTGTGTTTCAGGCCAAAGTGAATGTGCGTTTGTTGACCGTTCCCTTGGAGCAGGGTGGTAATGTCTTGGATTTCAAGCGGGTTGGCGGCGGCTTGCTTGTTCAATCTCCGGACACGAAAAACATAACGGCCAGCGACCTTAAGGTAGTCACCAAAGTAAAACCTACGGAAGCGCAACTCGCCGATCTGCTGTTTGCTTTCCGCGTGGCTAAGTTTGTGAAGTCCAACGCGATCGTGTTCTGCGGCGTCGGGCAAACCTTAGGCATTGGCGCTGGCCAGATGAGCCGTGTCGATTCCACTCGCATTGCTTCGATCAAGGCGCAAAATGCCGCTCTTAATCTCAAAGGGTCGGTTGCTGCCTCGGACGCATTTTTCCCGTTCCGCGACGGGCTGGATGTCATTGCTGAAGCCGGCGCCGCTGCGGTCATTCAGCCGGGCGGCAGCATGCGCGATGAGGAAGTTATCGCGGCGGCGGATGAGCATGGGATTGCCATGGTGTTAACTGGCGTGCGGCATTTCAGGCATTGAAAATATGAAAATTCTCGTCATTGGCTTCGGCGGCCGCGAACATGCGCTGGCTTGGAAGCTCACTCAATCCCCGCGTGTTTCGAAGACCTTCGTCGCTCCGGGTAACGCGGGTACGGCGCTGGAAGAGGGGCTTTTCAATATCCCCCTCACTGAGATCGCCGACTTGGTGAAATTCGCCAAGGACGAAGACATTGCATTGACGATTGTCGGGCCCGAGGCGCCGTTGGCGGCGGGCGTTGTGGATGCATTTCGCGATGCGGGGTTAAAAGTTTTTGGTCCGACCAAGGTCGCTGCGCAACTTGAATCTTCCAAGGATTTCGCCAAGCAGTTCATGGAGCGTCATGGTATTCCTACCGCGGAATTTCAGACCTTTACCGACGCCAAAGCGGCGAAAGCTTATATCAGTAAACGTGGCGCTCCTATCGTCGTGAAGGCCGATGGCCTAGCGGCTGGCAAGGGCGTGGTCGTCGCGATGACGATAGAAGAAGCGCATGAGGCCGTAACGATGATGCTCGCCGGCGCGAAGCTGGGCGATGCCGGCCATCGCGTTGTCGTTGAGGATTTTCTCGATGGCGAGGAAGCCAGTTTCATTGTCATGGCGGATGGTAATAATGTGCTGGCGCTTGCCACCAGCCAGGATCACAAACGGTTACTCGATGCTGACCAGGGGCCTAATACCGGCGGCATGGGCGCGTATTCGCCGGCCCCGGTGGTGACGCCCGAAGTTCATGCGCGTGTCATGCGGGAAGTCATTACGCCGACGATGCAAGGGATGGCGAAAGATGGTATTCCCTATACTGGATTTCTCTATGCAGGACTGATGATCGATCCCGCTGGCCAAGTTAAAGTGTTGGAGTTCAATTGCCGCATGGGCGATCCCGAGACGCAACCCATCATGATGCGATTGAAGAGCGACTTCACCGTTCTAGTCGAGCACGCCGTTAATGGAACGCTTGATAAAGCTGAGGCGGAGTGGGATCGGCGCGCGGCTCTCGGCGTGGTAATGGCCGCCGCGGGTTATCCGGATAACCCGCGCAAGGGCGACGTCATTAATGGTTTGTCCAAGCCCACCGAGGACACGCACGTATTTCATGCGGGCACTGTTATGAAGGGCGATAAGGTGACAACCAATGGCGGCCGCGTTCTTTGCGTGACCGCCTTGGGCGACAGCGTGAAGATGGCGAGTGTTAATGCTTATCAAGTAGCGGACAGCATTCACTTTGCCGGGGCTCAACTGCGGCGGGATATAGGCTGGCGCGCAATTAACGCGAAGAAAAAGAAGTAGCGTTCCCGCAACGGGATTTTATCTTTGGTGGATTAACCGATAAGTATCTCCAGCTGCCTCTTTGCGGTTAGATCCGTTTTCAGAGGCGGAATCCGGTGGAAATTCTCCACCGTATCAAGCTCTGTTATGCGAACTAATAAGAAAATGGGGCGAAAATGTGCGAAGAACTTAGGATTGAAACGGATAAAGGCCGTATAAATCGTTTCAATCCACGCTCATTTGCGCCCCAATATTTACGATTCGTATGATCCGCCCGAGCATTTCAAATTCGAAATCCGCGTAGTTTGTAGCGAAGCCGCGCACGTTACATTGCACTCTTG
>DATLHW010000511.1:0-3695 GCA_035539675.1 Burkholderiales bacterium
GCTCTATTATTCAATGAACGACTACAACCGTAGCGAGCCGCTACTATGGCAAGTGCTCGCCATCCGGCAAAAAAATCTTCCCCCGAATCATTCGGAGGTTGCGGAGTCGTTCGCCAATCTGGCGGAACTGTACCGAATCAAGCGCGATTACGCGCGGGCGGAGCCGCTCTTTGAACAAGCGTTGGCGATTGACAGAAAAGCGTTGCCGCATGCGCATCCGGATGTGGCCGCAATACTCAACAATCAGGCGGCGCTGTATAGAGACAAGGGCGACTACGCGCAGGCCGAGCGCATCTTTCAGCAATCGCTATCGATATTGGAGAAAACGCTGCTGCCCGATCATCCCAATATTGAAAAACTACTCGCCAATCTGGCGGAGTCCTACTGGTTCAAAGGCGACCTTTCGGAAACTGTCCGCATTCTCACCCGATCAGCCGATGTTGGCGAAAGCAACATTGTTAGAGTTCTGGCGGCCGGTTCGGAGACTCAAAAGCGGCTTTATCTCGAAAGACTGCTCTATAACACCCATGCCATCATGTCCCTGCATCTGCGCGCCGCGCCCGACAATCCTGATGCCGCGCGTTTGGCCCTCACAACGCTTCTGCGCCGCAAGGGACGGGCGCTGGATGCAATGACGAATCAGATCGAAGCGTTGCGCCGTCATTCTGTCGATGCTCAAGTTCTGTCATTGCTCGACGAGCTGACGACTGCCCGCACTCAGCTTGCAAAGCTTGTTCTGAATAGTCCGGGCTCCATTGATCCCCAGGAATATCGTAGGCAGACGGCGCTTTTACAAGCCCGGGTGGAACGGCTTGAAGCAGAGGCGAGCGACAGAAGCGCTGTGTACCGAGCGCAAACGCAGCCAATAACATTAAGGCGGGTGCAACAAGCGATTCCCGCGAACGCGGCGCTCGTGGAGCTGGCGGTCTATATACCGGCTGATCCTAAAACCAAACAGTGGGGAAGTCCGCGCTACGTCGCCTATGTTCTCAAGCGCAAAGGCGAACCTGGTTTTATCGATCTTGGGGAAGCGGTTCACATCGATCAGGCGATTACCCTATTCAGCGGGGCGTTCGCCCATCCTGCCAGAGGAGATGTTAAATCGGCAGGGCGGGCGCTCGATAAATTGATCATGCAGCCGATTCGCAAGCTCCTGGGGCGGACAACAACCATTCTGCTTGCTCCCGACGGCAAGCTTCACACCGTGCCGTTTAACGCCCTGCTGGACGAGGAGGGGCGCTATCTGATCGAACGCTACGCGATCACTTATCTAACCAGCGGACGAGACTTGTTACGGCTGGAAACTTCTATTCAAAGCCGGCAACCGCCCCTGGTGCTGGCCGGACCGGCTTTCGACTTGGAGGATAAGAAGGCCGGCGAACCGGCGTCGCCCGCCAATGACGCATCCAGGGGGGCAACTATCAACCGCTATCTCCCGAAACTGGCGGCCGTTGCGAGGCGCACGAGAAGAGGCGGGGCTCGTGAAGGAAATTCTGAACGATTCGCAGGTGCTCACTGGTGCGCAAGCAACTGAAACGGCGCTGAAGCGAGCTGCCGGCCCCGTGGTGTTGCACATCGCCACTCATGGCTTCTTCTTGCCCAATCGGCCTGAGGAGTCCGCAAGCGATGACGGTGCGTCGAGAGGGCCAGAGGCCCCGCGAGGAGAAAACCCTTTGCTTCGTTCGGGTTTGGCGCTGGCGGGAGCCAACCAGCGCGATGGAGGGGACGGCGAAGATGGCGTCTTCACCGCGCTGGAAGCGGCCGGCTTGGATCTATGGGGCTCCAAAGTGGTGGTGCTTTCCGCATGCGAAACGGGGCTGGGCGCCATTAACAATGGAGACGGCGTCTACGGATTGCGGCGAGCGCTAATGTTGGCCGGCGCGGAAACCCAAGTGACGAGCCTATGGAAGGTGGACGATGCGGCTACCCGCGATCTGATGCGAGGTTACTATCGAAGACTGAAAACCGGCAAAGGGCGCACCGAGGCATTGCGCGACGTGCAGAAAGCAATGCTGCAACGGTCAGGGAGGAGCCATCCCTATTACTGGGCGGCTTTCATTCCTATTGGGGACTGGCGCAATCTCGATGGGCGACAATAGACTTCTTGCCAAACTTACGGTGCGGACGTGAGACTTCATGGTTCAATGTACCTAACGTAAGTTCTGGATAAGAATAATATGAAGACGTTTTAAGGCCCTGCGTTAATTATCTAACCATCGCTAATTGAGGTCATCCTGAGACAACGAAGGATCTGCTTTAGAGCTGTGATGTTTTAGCGCATGATCTTAAGTAAGCAAGAAAAGCAGATCCTTCGTTGCCTCAGGATGACAGTCAATCATTAGAACAGGATAGCAACGGCTGAGCCCAGGCTTATTCGGAACGCAGGTTACCTATGTACGCCTTTTCTCAATCCTGTTCGTCAGTATTGATACTTGGCCAGGGCGTAAGTAAGCCGCCCCCGTGGATCGGCATACGAGGGGTCATACCCAACTTGGTACGTCGATTGCTGATTGGAGAAAGGCGGGCGTCGATTTAGCAGATTGCGAATCCCAAACGTCAGCGTCAGCCCTTCGTGCAAGCCTTTGTGGCTCACTTGCGCATCCCAGGTTTCGTAGCCGGCCACCTTGCGCTGGGTACCGCGCGGATCGAGGTTTTGATCGACATAGCCCTTCTGGTAGTTTTGCGAGAGGGTGATTTCCCACGGTCCGCTCTGCCAGTTCACCGACAAGGAATGCCGCCAGCGCACGATTGCGCCGTATGGCGCCGACGCCCGCCCCACAATGTTTGAATACGAACCATCCATCTTTCGTATCTCGTATTTATGAAAATACGTTCCCGTGAGGAAAGCGGTCAGCTTATCTCCTCCCGCAAATTGCGCATTTGCCTTCAAATCGATATCAAAGCCGGCGAGATGGCTCTCTCCCAGATTGTCGTAGGGCGTAAGCACATACAGGATCGGTCCCGGCAAAGCGGGATAGCGGGGATCTACGGGACCACGAACGACGTTCGTTGAGCCATATTGGCTGTAATTGCCAAAAATTGTCGATTCATTGACAACCTGGATTTGATCTTCCAAACGAATATCGAAGTAGTCGAGCGCGCAAGAGAACGTGGGCGTCGGCTCGATAATCGCGCCCAGCGTGTATTGGAATGATTTTTCCGGTTTCAGATTGGGATTGCCGCCTTGTCGCGTATTGAATTGCCGCCCGCAATCCGTAGGCAACTCAGTTGTCAGGCAGCGTTCCGGATCGCTATGAAGTCCCGCTGTATTGCCTTGCAAGGTGGGCGTGTACAGTTCGGGAAGGGAGGGGGCGCGAAAGCCTGTGCCGTATGCGGCCCTCAACAACAAGGCCTTGGATGGTCGCCAACGCAAACCCGCTTTGGGGTTTGTGGTATTGCCGAAGTCACTGTACCGATCATGGCGAATCGCCAAACTGCCTTGCAGCGATGTAACGATCGGTATGTCAAGTTCCCCGAATAGAGCCTGCGCCTCGCGGCGTCCCGACTGTGACTGGACATTGCCGCCACCCCCGAGCACATCGCCCGACGTGATAACAGCCGCCAGGACTTGGTCCATCTTTTCTTTCCGGCTTTCGCCGCCAGCGACAATAGTAAGCGGGCCGGCGGGCAACTGGAGAATTTCGCTGGACGCCTGCGCCTTGACCTGATCGGTTGTGGTCCGGCCTCGCTGAACT
>DATLHW010000512.1:0-2522 GCA_035539675.1 Burkholderiales bacterium
AAAGCGAAGTTAACGGGAAAGCGCATCGATGAAGTGAAGGTCAACCGCTGGGATGTTTCCTATTATCAGGAAAAAATCCGCAAGGCTCGCTTTAACATCGATCAGGAAGCCTTACGCAAGTATTTCCCGGTGCAAGGCGCCATCGATTACATACTGCGAGTGAGCAGCGAACTTTATGGATTGAAATTTCGACGTGGTTACGTACCGTTATGGCAAGAGGATGTACTTTACTATGACGTGCTGGATGGCAAGACGGGTAAATATCGTGGTGGCGTCTACCTCGACCTTTATCCGCGCGACGGCAAATATAAGCATGCCGCTGCTTTTCCGGTTCGCGGCGCCAGCAGACTCGCCAAGCGCACGCCGATCAGCGTATTGGTGGCCAATTTCAATCGTGAGGGATTGACGCAGCAAGAGATGGAAACGCTGTTGCATGAGTTTGGACATATTCTGCATGGCGTCATGTCAACCACACGGTATGTCGCTCACGCGGGGACCAATGTCGAACGCGATTTTGTCGAGGCGCCATCCCAGATGTTCGAGGAATGGGGACGCCGCCCCGAGGCGCTGGCGCTGTTACGCAAGGTTTGCAGCGAGTGTCCGGTAATGGATAAAGGGCTGATCAAGCGCCTGGATGAAGCGCGCAAGTACGGCGCCGGCGTGCATTATTCCCGCCAGCATCATTTGGCCAGTTTCGATCAAGCGATGACCAGCAAGAATCCGGGCGATCCGTTGGAAACCTGGAACCGCATGGAAGATGCATCGTCGCTGGGTCACGTGGAGGGTACGCTGGGGCCGAGCGCATTTTTCCCCAACATCAATCACTATGGCGCCCGTTACTACGGCTACATGTGGTCTGAAGTGATGGCGTTGGATATGTTGTCCGTCTATGGCGACAACATCATGAACCCCACTGTTGGCCGCCAGTTTCGCTCGATCATTTTGGCGAACGGCGGACAGGAATCGGCGAAGAGCATGGTTCGCCGATTTCTTGGCCGTGAGCCGAATAGTGGGGCGTTTTTTGCTGAGATAACGGGGAAGAGATAGGTCGCAAAAGGTCTCTCATGCGGTTGTTATGTCATTCTGAGCGATAGCGAAGAATCTGCTGTTGCGGCTCAAGGCGTCACCGCCCAAAGCAGATTCTTCGCTATCGCTCAGAATGACAGATATGCCGATGGTCAAAAAATTTGATCTCCAAACGAAACTTCAACTATCGATGAATTGGTCATGACCGCTTACCTAATACGCCGCCTTTGGCAAATGATTCCCACCCTCGCGGGCGTCGTCTTGCTGATTTTCTTTTTGTTCAATTGGGTCGGCGGCGATCCCGCGCAGGTGCTGGCGGGCAAGATCTCCAACCCCGAGCAAATCGCGAACATCCGTACGCAATTGGGCGTCGACCAGCCGATTCACGTGCAGCTATGGATTTTCATCAAACAAATATTCACGTTCGATTTTGGCCGGAGTTGGAGCACCAAGGAGGAAGTCTCCAACATCTTCCTGACCCGCATCGGCCCCTCGCTCACCATCATGGTTCCCGTACTGGTTCTGGAAACGTTGCTGGGCATCGTGTTTGCGTTGGGCGTCGCCTATGTGCGCGGCACGCTGACGGATCGGATGATCATGATCGTCTGCACCGTGGCCATGTCGATCAGTTTTCTGGTTTACATCATCGTGGGGCAATACCTGCTGGGCTTCGTGCTGGGATGGTTTCCGGTGCAAGGATGGTCCGATAGTTTCTGGACGAACCTGCTCACTTACGCGCCGTTGCCGATTCTGTTGGCCTTGTTAGTCAGCCTCGCGCCGACACTCCGGCTCTACCGCTCGTTTTTTCTTGATGAGATCAATCAGGATTATGTCCGTACGGCCCGCGCGAAAGGTCTTTCGGAAACGTCGGTGATGCTGAAGCATGTATTGCGCAACGCGATGATTCCGGTCCTTACCAATGTGGGCATGGCGTTGCCCGGTCTCATGTTGGGATCTTTTCTACTGGAGAAATTTTTCTCGATCCCCGGCTTGGGCCGCGAGGTCATTGCGGCTGTGGAGCGGAGCGACTTTCCGGTGATTAAGGCGATTACGATTTACCTTGCTGTGTTCACCATGTTCCTGAATTTGGCGGTGGATGTGCTTTACAAGTGGGTGGACCCGCGCGTGGAGTTTAAGTAATTCATATGAAGGTTATTAGCAGATCTTTTCCACTTCAACGCATTGGTATTTACACAAGCCCGGATTGAGCCCCTCTCCCTTGAGGGGAGAGGGAGTATTCGTGATCACGCAAACTTGTGTAGATAACTTTGCCTTGAAGGGGGGAACTGTACTTATCAAACTCACAACGAGAATTTTATGAGCGCTGTTCTAGACGCATTGCCTGCTTCAGCCCCATCCTCCCCCGGCCTATGGCGTCTCGCCTACAAACGCCTGTTGACCGACCGCGTAGGCATCACTTCCGCCTTTGTCGTCGCATTCTTCCTGCTGCTCATCATCGCTTCCGCGTTTGGATTCCTCGCCGGCGATTGGAACAA
>DATLHW010000513.1:0-5787 GCA_035539675.1 Burkholderiales bacterium
CTTAGACGTTTCCGGACGCCCAACATTACAAAAATCTATTTTTTCGAAATCGACAACGACTAACCCTGAATAAATTCAAACGTTTTCTATCGAGCGCTTCTTTGATAATCAAGAAACGGTTCGAAGAATTCCGTATCGAGACACATCCTCATAAATTCCCCACTTGAGTATGTGTTGCCGAAGGCATCCCTCGTACTCCATCCCTACTTTGACCATGACACGCCCTGACGCGGGATTGCGGGTCAAATGGGAGGCGTAAATCCGATGCAAATCGAGCTTATCGAAGCCGAAGCGAACGGTGACCAAAGCCGCCTCCGTGGCGTAGCCCTGTCCCCAGTACGGCGCGCCGACCCAATAACCCAATTCAGCGCGACGGTGAGCCGATTCAATGCGCAATGTAATGGCGCCAATAAGTCCGACGGCCGGCTCCGTAATCGCGAATGCCGCCAATTCGTTTCTTCCCCACGCCGCAGCGTGCGTACGAATCCACGCCTCGGCCATTCCATCCTTGTATGGATGGGGAACATGCAGGGTCGTAAAAGCAATCTCGTGGACGCCAGCCAGCCGTTGAACTGTCGCTGCATCTCCCATTAAAAAAGGGCGCAGCACAAGGCGTGTGGTTGAGAGTGTGGGTTGTGTGAACATCCTGACTTCGGCTTTCAATGATTCGAACCATGGGATCAAATGGAGCCATCGAAGGGCTCCGCCCACTTGCCTATCGACAAGTCTGCCGGCAATATCCGGTCATGCAGGCCTATCGATTGCACCTTACGCCCGGTCGCCGCTATGCTGCAAGCGATGCATTCATCGTCAAGAAACGCTCGGGCTCACCTAACGGCTCTTCATCCCGATAATCCAATTCACCTCGATCAGGAAAGCTAATGCCGGAACCAACCAATCGCCCAAAGCATTTCTCGATGATCCGCGGGTTTCATTTGGCCGATTTCTTCACGCTGGCCAATGCCGCTTGTGGCATGGCGTCGGTTTTTTTCGCCATGATTTATGTAGGCAGTCACTCGATACTCCATTTTTTCATCGCCGCAGCGCTAGCGCCGGCGGCATTGGCGTTCGACGTACTCGATGGACGGATTGCGCGATGGCGACGCCAGCACTCCGCATTTGGACGAGAGCTTGATTCGTTGGCCGATGTCATCTCCTTTGGCGTTGGACCCGCAACACTTGGATTCGCGGCCGGTCTAACTGGCGGATGGGACTTGGTGGCGTTGACGTACTTCGTATGCTGCGGCGTAAGCCGATTGGCGCGATTCAATGTAACGGCGGAGACCCTCTCCGAGGGCGGCGACAAGGTTGCATACTTCGAAGGCACGCCGATTCCTTCCAGCGTGCTACTCACTGGCGTATTGGCGCTGGCGGCATGGCAGGGACGACTGAGTGAAAATCTCTACTGGGGCGTATGGCAATTGGGGCCTTGGGATCTGCATCCCTTGACCTTATTATTTGTCCTGTCCGGGACATTGATGATTAGCAAGACGCTGCGGATTCCGAAGATATAGAGCGGATTTCGACTTAATGCACGGGTGCGTTGAAACCAAATGCGGCCCCCGCGTCGTTGCGCTCCTTGCGAATAGAACAACTATTCGCTGCGTCGGGACTGCCTATACTGTTATAAGACGTTCATCGCATACCAAAACGAATTACGGCTTCAGTAAACAAGCTGATCACTACCCTGAATGGCATAAACCAAACGTTGCTTCCACCTTCCGCATTCCCTACATCTCGATGATGCTCTTCATCTTTAAGTATGGAATTAACGGCATCATATGCGTGAAAGTCTCCTATTAATTCCAAATAGGCCAACTGTTCGACAAGATGCTTTGTAACGATTGACTCGACTGCCCAGGTGCATGCCATCACGCCCTTTTTACCTATGAGTGCGGAGACAAAACCCATGGCATAGCCGCCTAAGCCGCATAACCAAAAACTCTTACACCGAGGTCCGCCCCTTCTCTGAATTTCTTTCCCAAATATTTCTAAATGCCGCTTTTCATCGTCGAGAAATTGCTCCAGCGTCTCGACATAATCTTTTCTCAAAAGCTTTGATACCAAGATTTGGGATCGATAGATGTTGATTGCGCCGAACTCACCCGCATGATCAACCTTCAGTATTTTTTTAGCAGTGTCTAATTGCCCATTGCTGTTCTGATATTTCATATCATTTTAGAGGAAACATAATCCTAGAACATGCAAAACGCTCGCTCGGGTACGTTCAATCGCCATTTCTAGGCTAATTGACGATAAGCAATCAGCCCGCACACCAAAGCCATGCCGGATAAGAAGCCCATTCTCCAGTCGAAGTCGCTACGTGACCAGCCAATTTCAATGCTTGTGCCGACCGCCATGAATCCCGTGCGTCTCTGGGCTATCGTAACCACGCAGCTTGGTATAGCGAACATTCTGCTCCAGCGTAAGTATTGCGACCTGAGCCAAGTGAGCTTCCAGATGTGCGCCGCGCACTTTAGCTTGGAGTGAGCCAATTCGGCTGAGCGCATTGTTCAATAAATCCGGATTTATGGTCTTGTTCGCGAATAGCTGATCGAGCTTGCGCTCCTCCTCGATCAGTTCGCGGCCCAACGAACTTGCCGTCGACACCATCGCGGTGAAAAGCGCTTCGGTGCGAGTGCGCTGCTCGGGTGTGAGGGAAAGCTGGGAGGCGAGCTCCAAAACATGTGCAGGACCAGCGTAACCGTTGAGCTCCGCTGTTTTCGCCAAGCCCATGCCCTTCCCGGCCAAATAGGCGTCGACGTCCTCCGACGACATTGATTTAATGTCGCGACCTTCTTGCCCGGCATATGGGGACGTTATCGGTTCGGCTGAGGCGCTCAGTAAAAACGAAGTAAAAGTGATAAGGCAGACGATGCGTGGGAGCTTCATATAGATCTCTTGTAATCGGGTTAAACTGCGAACGCCAACCCGCCTTCAATAGTTCATCTCAAAGTTTGATGCCTTCAACCTAAAAAACGTGCAATCGGGCGTGTAGCACGCGCACCCATTTTGTGAAGTATCAAACGGCCGCAACCTTCGAAAAGGCAGGACCTTTCATGGGCAATAAGCGGTCAATCGCAGATGACTTAATTGGGCTGCAATCAGCGCCAACCGTTCTCAGTATCGTCTCGCGACGTCCATTTTCCTTCCCTTGGCGCGAACGGGGTATAAAACATTAGGCCCTGACCGGCCATAGTGCAACAAGACGGTCAGGGCCTCCACGCAGTGATGACGTGCGCGCAAATTCAGATACGCTTTACCCTCTGATTAAGCACTTTGTATAGGCAGGCGCGGTGCCGTTGGTATCGCTGTATTCGCCTAAGAGGCCAAACGAGCCAAGAATCCTGCAATAGGATACGGCCGTGACCAGATAGTCGGCCAGGAGCGTATGCGCTTTAGTCGTCGGATGCTCCAGATCCCAATAGAGATGCCGGTCAGGATTGGCGCACACGGTCGCGGTTGGATCGGGGACAACAAATCCCGAATAGCAAGGCGTAGTGACATTGCTAAACCCAAATTTCGCTGGCGTCTCGGTCACCTTGTTTAACAATCCAAACATATCGAACCGAACGATGTTGACGCCGGGCACGGCGCGAATCGTCTCGTCCAACGCCATATTAAACTGCCTCGAAATTTCGGTTCCCATCGCAGAGGCGCTCGGTCCGTATCGGGTAATCAGCGGAGCCAAGCCTAGATTAGGAACGTTCACCACCAACACATTTCGCGCGCCAGCTGATTTAAAAGCGAGTACGGCGTTCGCGATGCCTTGGACGGTTTTGGCGATCGTAGTCGCTGGGTCCATGCCTTGCTCCAGCGCATCGCTTAAGTCATTCGCTCCCGAAGCAACAACGAACAAGGCGTTAGCATCCACGCCTGACGTCGCCACTCTTTGCAGGAACGCATCCCGCTCCGCGTTCAAACTCCAGGGGAATACGCCGGGAGGATAATACGCCTCGGCATGGTTAGTGTCTGTTGTCGCGCCGCCAAACGCAAAGTTATTTCCACCCGCTAATGATGGCTTCAGCACAACTCCAAACCGCTTCGCCAAAACTCCCGAAAAGACCTCGCCATTTGAGAAGCGACCTTGGTAGTAGCTATCACTCGCCGGCAGCGCTGGGGCGCCAACGCCAGAACCAAGCAAGGATGTGGCGGCAAACAAATTTCCTTGATCGGAAAGACTGTCGCCGAGCACATACATTTGCTTGATATTGAGACTGGAGTATGGTCCGGCGAAAACTGACGAGATGGATAAAAGAAACAGCAGAAAAACGCGAGCTACGAAATTACTGGCCATGCAAAATTCCTCCTTTAGGAAAATAAAGAAGGCTAGCTATTAATAAACTACGTAAATTCGATTTATTAACGATAGCCCCACAACCCGACAGCCCCCCGTCGATAACACGTCTGTGGTTCGCCTTTACGGCGACCCGCATAGTACTTCATCGTTACATTGAAAATTCAGCTTTGATGAACAGAATCTTCACAATGAGTCACTGCAGTCGGTGACTGCCCCTCGCTTCCCATTGCATTTGTTTATAGCAGCACAACTGATGGGTTTATAGGTTTCAAGATATTAAATCGGAGGGTTCTCCACTTCGGCAGCGTCCGAGCAGGTTTTAAACGAACAAGGGTTCTCTCAACGCGGTTGCTGCGGCTACCGGTCAGCCCGCCAATACAACGCCACCGCCGTCCGCCACGCATCTCCTGCGGTCAATTATTTCCCGGGCCATAGGTTTCATACATTTCACATGCGCGAACCTCAACAGCAAAGCCGAGATGCTCACCATAGTTTGCAGCGGCATGCTTTGACGCCACCTGCTGGGCTTCCTCAATGGTTTCCGCTTCAATAATAAAGAACGCGCCGGCCTGACTGCCGCCCTTGCGGTAAGGACCATGGGTAAGCGTAGGCTTCCCATTGTTGGGAACAAAATGCATCCACGCATCCGGCAAGCAGAGAGATCCTTGCACAATTAGCTTTCCCGTAGCCTTCAATGCCGCATCATGCGGTCGGCATGCAGGACCAATCGCTTGCGCCTCGATCGGATCGAGATCGGCGAAAGCATCGGTGTCGTAGTAACACAGGCATAAATATTTCATTGGTTTAATCCTCTGCGAAAGCGACTCCATTGTTATAGACCACCTCAAGAAACCACTAGCAGTAGCGCCTGAGTGAGGCGACAGTGAATATCAAATCGCCGCGACCAATACCTTGGCGTCAGAACACCCCGTCGAGTGAAGGGACCGTTATAGCCCACCGGATCGCAAGGACAAGTGCAAGGTGGATGAAAGCGAAAAGCAGCGGTCAGGGCGTTAACGGATTAGCCCTCATGGGGCGAGAAAGCTCCTCTACGATTGCGCCGAAGGCCGAGTACCTTAGCTTGGCGCTGACGGCCTCGCCTTGATTCGCCACTCGCCAGAAATCCTGATCGATACACACCTTCGCACGCCATTCGGAACCCTGCTCCTGGACCATCAAGGAATACGTGCACTCTCGTTTATTCCCGCCGCCATCGCTCTTATCAATGATAGTGAACGCCGCGATGCGTTCGTCGCCGAACACGTCAGTCATCAATGCGGCGCCGCCAAGCGCAAGTCCCGTCCAAGCAAAAGCATATGAGAAGCCCAGCAAGAGCGAATAAATGAGGATGCGCTTGATGATCCCAAGCGTTGGAATCTTATTGGAGGGATGGCGATCCCTGACAATCGGCATGCAGAAAAGCAGCGCAAGGGGGAACGCAAGATAAGTAGCGGTGGATATAACCCACCCTTCCGCAACGAAGCCGC
>DATLHW010000514.1:0-17490 GCA_035539675.1 Burkholderiales bacterium
GAGGCAACGGTCGCATTGGTGTTACGCAAAAGCGCCGAGGCCACCTGCATGCGCCAATTCGCTAAATACTGCATCGGGGGCTGTCCAACCAATTCGGCGAAGCGCTCGTGCAAAGCTGAACGCGACAAACCTACTTGCCGGCCGAGTTCGTCCACCGTCCATTCCGTCGCCGGCGCATCGTGCATCAGGGCAAGCGCGTGGCCGACAAAACGATCGCGTAAACCCGCGAGCCAGCCCCGACTGTCCTCGGGTAGCGTATCGACGTAGCGACGAACTGCATCGACGAACATCATCTCGCTCATTCGCTCCAGCATCGCCTCACCGCCCGGTCGCTTGTTCTGCGATTCCCCCACTGCCTGCCGCATGAATTGCGCGATCCATTCAGGATTGTCGGTCGCCCTTAGATGCAGCAGTCGCGGCAGCGTTGCGATCAATGGATTGAAGGGGCGCACATCGCAGCCCAGGAAGCCGCACACCAGCGTCGTGTCGTAACCCTCATCGAGCGACATCTCCTTGGGCGCCTCCACGCCATCGTAATGCAAGGCGAAGGGAAGCTGCTTGGCCTTTTGTTCGAAATAGCTCGATACGTCAGCCAGAGCTCGCATGCCGGGCGCGCTGGAGATGACGTGGGGATCTCCATGAGGAAAGAAAATGATGTCTCCCGGCTCCAGCCTCACCGGTCCCTCGCCCACAATCGCCGCCCAGCAACTGCCGCGAGTGACGACGTGATACTCCATTACGTGCTCTGAATTCGGCATCACTGCGGCTGCGATATCGCATGATGGTGGAGCCTCGGCAGCCCACTTTTTGCTTCCGCTCACGTAATAGAAGAGCGCCCCGCGCAAGCGCACGCTGCGCAACACATCGGAGAGTATGTCGTGGCTCATGGTTGGTCGTCATGGGGTAAGTGAAGAAATAACTTTTGCTTTTTATGTTTACCTTGCACGGTCGCAATTCAATTGTAGGAGCGAGCTTGCTCGCGATTGCGTCCGTGGCCACACTGCCAGTCGCGAGCAAGCTCGCTCCTACAGGGGTAGGCAATAAAACTTCGAAACACATGAAGAGCCATAATTTTTATGGAGTCCCTGCGATCAAAGACGCACGATCAATTTTCGGCGACTCGCAGACGAGCGGAGCAGAAGTGTAACGCACATACTGCAAGTGTTCGCCGATAACGGCGATCTGCAAGTGTTCGCCGATAACGGCGATCCGTTACTTAAGGAGATTATGATGCATGCAACCGATACGCGCGCGCCCGCTCGCGAGTTAGCTCCCACACAACCCGACTTTGCCGCCATCAAGGCAAAGCAGCAAGCCACCTGGGAGAGCGGAGATTTCGCCGTTATTGGAACCACCTTGCAGATCGTCGGCGAGTCGCTCGCCGAAGCGGTCGATGTGCTCGCGAACGAGCAGGTGCTCGACGTTGCTGCAGGGAACGGCAACGCAACCCTGGCCGCCGCGCGCCGCTTCGCGCAAGTAACGTCGACTGACTACGTTCCCGCTTTGCTTGAGAAAGGCGCCGCACGCGTGGCGGCGGAAGGATTGCAAGTCGCCTTCCAGGCCGCCGATGCGGAGGATCTCCCATTCGCCGATGCGAGCTTCGATGTTGTTCTATCCACTTTCGGCGCCATGTTCACGCCAGACCACACTCGTACGGCCAGCGAAATGTTGCGGGTGGTGCGGGATGGCGGCCGCATTGGCCTTGCCAACTGGACCCCTGAAGGCTTCATCGGCCAGCTATTCAAGGTCATCGGCGCCTATCTTCCCCCACCGGCAGGACTCAAGTCCCCGGCGCTGTGGGGAACCGAGCCGCACATCGTGGCGCTTTTCGGGCCGCTGGCCGCGGACATCCGTTGCGTGCGCAAGCATTTCAATTTTCGCTACGCCTCGAGCGCGCATTGGATCCAGATCTTCCGCGATTATTATGGACCGACGCATAAGGCGTTCGCCGCGTTGGATGCGGAAAAGCAGGCGATGCTGGAGCGGGACATCGTTGCGCTGTTGGAGCGAATCAACGTGGCGGGCAAGTCTGCGTTAGTCGCGCCAAGCGAGTATCTAGAGGTCGTGATCGTTAAACGCTGACAGCAGGTGACGACTTCGTTTGCGTTGAGCATCTCGGGCTCGCGATGCTCAACGTCCTATCCATATGCACGCTTTTCTAGGCCGACTTTGGCTGCCATACGTAAACGAAGTTGTAAACCGCTGTGAGATGCATATTACGGCAGCGTCCGTCGTTACCCAGTAATGCGTGGAAGGCGTTTTGCGAATCGGATGAATTCTGTGCGATCCCCGCATTCAAATGATTGCGCAACATCGCTTCAGCGACGTCCCATTTCAGTCGGATTAGATCACCTTATGCAGGATCGACTGGTCCACATTCTTTGTTGTCGTCAAGGTTGCGCGCTGCGACAATGATCTCGATAGGCTCCGTTTCATTGAGGTTTGTTCGATTCCCATCGTTTAGGCGGTTCGTCATTGACATGGGTTAAGTTTTATAAAGCTTTAGGGGACAACAATATGAACATGACCGAGATTGATATCATCGCTGAGCGTAGTGAGCTCCAAAAACTGACTGATGCGCGAACCGAGCATATCGGTAAGGAATACGGAAGCTTGCATGCGTCCATGAAACATCTGTCGTCGGAGCGACAGGCGAATTTACTTGCAAGTTGTCAGGAAAGAATCAAGAGTTTTCTTGAAATGTTGGAAAGTAAGCAGCCGGAGAAATTGGATCAAGCGCCCCAGCAGCTTGAAGAAGCTGATGAGCAGTCCGCTTATAAGATCACGCAGCTAGGGTGGTCTATGGTCGATAATTGGACAAATGCAGCGCGATCACAGCGACTGCTTGTTAAAAGCCAACTTGACGAGAGTAAGGCTCGTTGTGAGGCGCGTAAAGCCGTATTGCAATCGCGGCAAGAGGATGAATTGGATCCCGTGGAAAAGAGTATTAAAAATGCTGCAAAGGATGATCGGAGTAGAAGCACAGTGTGGGATTATTTTGGAGATAATTCTATCGAAGCTAAATTGATGAGGGAGCGCGAACAGTTGATCGACAACGGGAAGAAGCTGCGCGCTGATGTCGATAAGGAGACGGAATCCCGAGAAAAATCGATAAGGGCCGCCGCACTTGAAACGCGAACACTTTCTTTGGAGATCGCGGGATTTATAAACGACAACGAAAGCACGCCTGGCGCCGAGCGTTTAACTAAACTGCAAGCTCAGCAATGGCGAGTTTTAACGCAACAGATAGCGCTGGAACGAAAATTTTTTGAGGAAGACGCCACGTGGCATGAGGAAGCGCTAAAACTGCGAGAGCGGCCGGCGCTTAGCGCTGAAGAGGCGCTGACTAAAATTGAAGCGCAACACAAGCGGCTCTTGGAGATACAGTGTGTGCAGGAGGCGCAGATCTTACATCAACAGCGATTGGGCCAGTTGAGCCAGCCGTCGCAGGAGATTCAAAGACCTTCCGTGCATGACCGCTTATACGTAGCCGAAGCCGAAAGACAAGTTGGCGACTTAAGCCCTGTCACACTCAGTATTGTTAGAATCTTGGTTGCGACGTATCGGGACGATGATGCCGTGGGGAATATCAGATTTCCCACGCCGGAGAATATGAACAAACCCGACTTGACCGCCCATACCATGTTCGACGACGTTGCGAATGGAAAAACATATTTGCTCGTTTTTGGCGGTCAGACGAAAAATAAAGCCGCCAAGATGGACGCGCCGTCGGCGACGGTTGCTGTGGTGGATCGTAAATATGTAGTAGATATCGGCGCGACTGAGTTCCGCTCGAGAGTAACGGGAAGCATTACAAAGAGCGGTGGTGTTAACTTAACAAAAGTCGATGCAAATAGCCAAAGTCAGAGAAGGCATTCTGGTGAGGGGATTAGAAGATAAATCGTTTTTCGCCGTAACGTCATCTCTTGGGCAGAGCCGCCGTGGCGTCCCTGTTTTATTTTTGCGATATGCGCTTCCCATCACTGATGTACGGTTGCAATGAATGAATGTTTGTTTTCTTTTTTTAAAAATAATCAGTGTCATATTATTTTTTAGCGCTATCGGCGAATGAGTAGCGCAGCAAGTAGCCTAGATTAGGAGTTAGCCGCAATCTGGGAGAAACGTTTCTAATACGCGCGCGTTCGCTCGCGAGTTAACTCCCATACAACCCGACTTCGCCGCCATCAAGGCAAAGCAGCAAGCCACCTGGGCGAGTGGATATTTCGTCGTTATTGGAACCACCTTGCATATCGTTGGCGAGTCGCTCGCCAAAGCGGGCGATATGCTCGCGAACGAGCAAGTTCGACGTTGCAAGCAAGTCTGCGTTGGTCACGCCAAGCAAGTATCTAGAGGTCGTGATCGTCAAATGGTGACAGCGGCTTTCTCGTTTCCAGGGAGGCAATCTTCGCCTGCGATGCTCAACTTTCTTGCAGGGCGCGTTTGCGTTTGCACGCTAAAGCCACTCCGCAGGCGGGGAGCATGCTTTCCCGAACTCCCTACTACTCCTATTCGCACGACTGCGCTTTTGGCTACAGCCGCTGCGTTTAACGTTCGCTTGCTCCCATTAGCCTTCACCGAAACTCTGTTTTCGGCCCCACCTTGGCTTCCGTCAGAGAACTTGCAAACCGCCGTGAGGAGCACATCACGGGAACGTCATTCGCCACGCAGGAATGTGTGGCTGATGTTTTGAGGATCAGATGAGTGCGATCCACACGTTCAAACGGTTGCGCAACCTGGCTTCGGCAACGCTCATTTCGGTCGGCCAAAAACACCTTGCAGTTTCACAAGGTTCACCTTCGCCATTTATGCAATTCTGGAAATCAAGGTAGGGCTGAGTGCGACATATTGTCATATTAATCATGCGCTTATATTTTTTGTTGCGCTGGTTAGCATCTTGCATAACAAGATGGTGGGATGTTTCTAACATGCGGTCGCCATGTTGGCGCTCACCGATGCGGCCTAATGCCAGTTTTACTTTTCAACAGAGATGAAAAATCAATTCATCTCTTGTTTTAAAGAGCGTCAGGTCAGCTGATATGACGCGATCTACATGACGCCCTAATCAAGATGGCTAACCAATAGCAACAATGAAGAAAAGGAAAATAATGAACGTCGGTCCAGATGATTCCCAGGCGCTTAGCGAGCATGCAGAGAAACTCAAGGTTCTCACGGAACAAAAGAACGAACGGCTAACAGCGCTTACGGTAGAGCATGAAGAGTTACCCAAATATCTCGGTCAGCTAAATACAGTGTTCCAGGGTCAATTCAATACTCGTTATATCGAACGCATTAAACAAGACTTGGCCGACATTGACCAAAAACATGACGAGACGTTACGTCGCCCCCCCGCGCTCGATCTCGTATCGAAAAGGACCGATCCATCCGTAGCTCAGGAATACAGGGATTTGAAGGCATTCAAGCAAGCGATTTCATCGAGACAAAACTACCCAGAATGGTTAAAGACGCGCTACGAAGGCGCTGTGCAAAACGTACTGGACGCGATGGCGCCCAGCGTGCAAAGAGGCGCGTCTGATTCATTGGTGGAATCGGATGAATTACAGCCGCTTCTTGGTGATTCATCATCCTTCAATGAGAAAGCGACATCCAACACAACCTTTGACCCTATGACGAATGCATTTGTCGAGGAGATTCATTCCTTGCAATCGGTCGCGGATCGTAGAGCTCCTGAAAACATGCATCGCGAGGCGGACGAGGTTCGTAGAGATATTCTAGATGTGGACACAGAGTGCGACGAAATATACAAATATCTGAATCAGGAAACCAAAAAATACAAAGCCCGACTCGACGATCTAGTGGGGCGTTTAGACGTCGCGCACGCAACTTTATTGGCTGGCATGTCAGGAAAAATAACTGCTGGCCAAAGGAAGGAGCTGGGCGTGGGTGTAGATCGGGTCAAAAGCGACGTTCTTGCTGATAGCACTAGATTTAAGGACGCGATGAGTGCGCCAATGAGTCAGTTGCGGACTATGTATTTGAGTCTCGCCCTACGGCAGACATTTATGACTGAAATGATAAGCCAGAAAAAGCAGATGCCAAGTTTTGAGCTATTGAGGGACCATCAAATCAAGCAACAACAGTACTTGAAACAAGTAATTCAAATAACGAAACGGCTAATAAAAGAAGATGAAGAGGTTCGCAAATTGGAGCAGCGCCATAGAAGCAGTCCAGACGTAAAGACCATACAAGAGAGATTAAAAGACCGATCCGAGCTATTGATAAAACTACAGCATCTTCAGGAAATGCAAAGTCTCCAACAACAAAGGTTATGCGCAATATGTGGCTCACGAGAGCAAGCTCAGTCTGGGCCTTCTTTAACGAAGGACGCTACTCCGTCGCAATCTCCCAAAATAAGCAATGCCGCATTCGCGATCGTTCCGCTCTTGGTGGCGAAGAGCATGAATATGAGTGAGGCGCCGGAGGTTCGTTACGATGATCCTGCCTCGGGAAGGGTTAATAAACCTAACTTGACCGCCACTACGATGTTTCATGATGAAGCGCACGGGCAAAGTTTTTTGCTCGCTAGTGGAGCGCCCGGGGTGACATCAAGAGGCCCGCGCTACCAAGTTATCACGCTAAACAATCTTAATTTACTCCAGGGCATAGACGCCGCTGAATTTGGCGCCCCAGTGGAAGGAAAAATAACCAAGGACACAGTGAAATTGGAAAATGGAAATGTAAAGAAGACAACGTTGGGAAAAACAAATGAAGGGCCTAGCCGTTAATCGTTGTTTTCGATATTAAACAGACGCTCATCATTTCCCATGAGGCTGGTTAACATATATCAAAAGATATGGTGAATTTTCTAACATGCGGTCAATACATTGGAGCTCACCGCCGCGGCCTAATGTCGACGTCCGTTTTTCGACATGGATAGGACCGCCACAGCAGTGTTGCTCCTTGCTGGGAAAGTTTTGCGTGATTCCTAAGAGGTGAAAAAATCAATTCATCTCCTGTTTGAAAAAGGATTCAGTCAGATGATATAGAGCGATCTGACAGGAAGCGCGAATTAAGTTGGCCAACCAATAGCAACAATCAGGAAAGGGAAAAATAATGAACACCACCGACCCAGAGGCTCCAAAAGAACTTACCGAAGCAGAGAAGCTCATGCAGAGCATGCAGCGAAAGAAAGAGCGGCTAGATGCGATTCAGATAGAGCGCGATACGCTACCTGAATATCTGAAACATTTGGACGAGAAGCCTATGCTCCAGAAGCAATTCGGAGAACGTTATATCCACGGAATTGAACAAGACTTGGCCGACATTGACCACAGGCATCAGGAGACTTTACATCGCCCCCCCGTGGAGGATTTCATATCAAAAAGGGGGCAGCAATCCATAGCTGAGGCCTACAAGGAATTGCAGGCGTTCAAGGCAACGATTTCATCGAGAGAAAACTACCCCAACGACTTAAAGAGTTGCGCCGAGCGCGCAGTACAAATCGTATTGGATCCGATGGCGCCTGTCGTGGAAGAGGATTCGTCTCACTTATCGACGGACCCCGATGATTTACGGCCGCTTCTTGGTGAACCATCGTCTTTCAATAAAGTAGACCCGATGACGAACGCATTTGTCGAGGAGGTTTATTCCTTGCAAACGGCAGCGGATCGTGGCGCCCCTGAAGACAAACTTCCTGAAGCGAACGAGGTTCGCCAAGCCATTCTATACACGGATAATATGTGCCAACAAATATTCAATGATCTCGCCCGCGAAAGAGAAAAATACCGAAAAAGAGCCGAGAATCTGGTGGTCACTATAGACAAACTCCATGAATACGTTGCGACTGCCAGTACAAAGTTAACTGCCGCGGACCACCAGACAATGCAAAGCAAAACGGATCAGTGGGCAAGCGAAATATCGGCCCATAGCGATGCATCCGATGAGAGGATGGAGGCGTCAATGCGTGAGTTGAAAACTATGTACTATCGCCTAACGCTAAGGCAGACGTATATGACTGAAATGATCCAAAAGAAAAATCAGATGCCGAGTTTTCAGCTAATGAGAGACCACCAAATCAGACAACAAGAGTACTTGAGAAAAGTAATGGAAATAACGAAACGGCTAATACAACAAGATAAAGAATTCCAGGAATTGGCGCAGCGTTATAAAGTTCTTCCCGATATCAACAGCGTGCATGAGACATTAACGGATCGATCCGAGCAGTTGATAAAAGTACGGCATCTTCAGGAAATGCAAAGCCTCCAACAACAAAGGTTAAGCGCCATATGTAATCCTCGGGAGCAGGCGCAGTCTGTTCCTGCTATGGATAAAGACGCTACTCAACCGCAATCTTCCGAAATAAGCCATGCCGCATCGGCCATTGTTCCACTTTTGGTGGCGCAACGGATGAGCAAGAGTGAGGCAGTCCAGGTGCGATACGATGATCCGGCATTGGGGAGATTAAATAAACCTAATTTGGTCGCCACTACAATGTTTCACGAAGCGCGCGGGAAAAGCTTTTTGCTCGTGAACGGAGCGCCAGATCAAACACCAGCGGGACCGTGCTACCAAGTCATTGCGTTAAACAATCCGGCGTTACTCGAGAAGATAAACGCTACCGAATTTGGCGCCCCAGTGACAGGAGAAATAACCAAGGGCGCCGTGGAATTGAGAAAGGGAAATGTAAATAAAACATCGTCGGAAAGAGCGAATGACGGGCCAAGGCGGTAATCGTTGAAAGACAAAAAGCCCACTTTGTTTGTGCAGTTCGAAGCACTGTTAGAAAACCTGACTTGAAGGAGAACAAAATGAACGATGGCAACGAAGGCACAGGACGTACTGTAAGGCACCGTCGGAACACCAGCGTAGTCACCGTCGACATTGAGCGGGATCCCGACTTATTAAACGCCGCCACGCGAGCTAGGGACCTGGAATCGGGTCTCCCGCTCGGTTTGACCTTTAGTCGGCAAGATACGCTAGCAAGCCTGAATGTCCCGCCGTCACCTCTTAGCCCTAGTAGCCCTAGTAGCCCTTTTGGGTCCACTACTTCTCTTGTGCCCTTAATTCCACATGGGCAAGTGGTTGATATTGCGACGCCTCCTACTCCTGAACAACAACGGCAGTTCACGCACGATACCGGGAAGGCGGTTGCATTTGTTTTGCAGGAGTTTAGCAAGGGCTTCGTCGCCACAGGCGCCAGCCTAGCCGCTGGTAAAAGCGTTAGCAAGTGGGGCGGCATATTGCTGGAAAAGGGTATCGAGGCGGCCATGAAAGACGGCGAATGGCAAAAGGCGGTGGGCGTTTACAGTTATGGGGCAGTTACGACTTTAGTGGCAGCGACAGCCATATTTTCTTGGGCTACAAAACATACAAAGCCATTGGTGGATGTGATTGGGAAGCATGAGGTGCCGCAAGATACGATAAATAAAATTTCCTTGGGCATAGCGTCCACGCTTTTTCTTGGGACGGTAGGGATGTATACGGCATACGGGGCGCTCCAAAAGGAGCTCGTCGCTTCGTCGTTTGCCTTTCTCTCGGAGGTGGGGGTTGCTACCGGTGTGAGAGAGGCGGCTATCGAGCTGTTTAAAAATAAAGGTATTAAGTCGGCTCCAGTTATTACTAATGGGGATGGTGAACAAACAGTAGTTCCTGTGGAAAATACGGCTGAAAGGCAAGCGGCTATTAACATTAACTACCAGGGGCTTTCGGCTTTAATAGCTGGCCTGGGGGCTGCCTTGGTTATTCATACTAAATTCAACTTAGGCGAACAAGACCCCAAAGAAATTCTCGGGCAGGCCGTGGTTGTGCTCGGAGTGTTATCCGCGGCTTTAGAAGGAGCAGACGAGGTAAACGAAATTTATACCGATCGAGGCATAAATGTATTTAGAAAAAATTTTTTTACAGAAGACGCAAAGCCGGGGTTCACTGATTTCACACTCAAAAGCGGGGAAGATTTCAACACTGCGAGGTTTTTGGATAGGTGGAAAAAGAGGTTCGTGGTAAATGCAATGATCTTGCCCGTATTCGATAGGCTGCTTTCTCATCATGCCTACGGCGTTTATGCTGCGGTGCTACTGACGGCGTTAGTAGCGGGGCCCTTAACAAGAGCTGTACGCACCTTTGCGAATCTCGGGGCTGATTTATATGAGAAACGCTATCCGGCGCAAGCGCGAATTCCCCACCCAAGACCGAATTCACATCTCGACAATGATATGGAACTTAATGTTCTATCCACGGAAGTCGCAAGGGCTCAGCAAGTGAGCGTGCCGACTCGTCAGCAGCCATTACAGCTGCCATCGGGACCGAGTGTAGGCGCTGTGACAACGGGATTATCGGGGATGCAACTAGACGCGCCTGCAACGGGTCCAGATCGAAGCTCCACTGTTTCTGTAAGCGACGTATACGCGGCGTATTTCGAGGAGCAATTTGGCGATGAGATACAACAGTCCCAACAATCGCAGTCCTCTCAGGGACCAGATGTACAAGCCAACATGATGATAATGCCAGATTATTCTGATGTAACTGCAAACGTGTTTAGGGATTTGGAGGCGAAAGGGGTGTATGGTGCGCCGCCTTCGCCGGAGCGGCCGGTTGGCATTCCGCCTGCGATCATTCCTAAAGACTTGGCGGAAATCTCGAAAGCGCCTAGCGACGTCATACGAACCATTAAGCAGTCGGCGCACGAACTGATGAGCCAAGGGGCTGCGCCGACAGACGAGGTTGTTAAACGACATTATCAAGCTAAGGGCGTTACGGTTGGGGAATTGCCGCCAGGTGGTTTGCCTGTAAAAATGATGGTGACCGCGCAGTCTCAGACCAATGCGATTTACGCTGAGGTTCCCACGGCGGGTGGCAGGCAGGTCGTGCGAATTCCCGCCGATATTCGGCCGCCAGGCATTCCTGTGACAATTGCGCAGGTGTTACAGCCTGAAATTCATAAGTATGTGAACGAACGTCTGAAACAGGTTTCGGGACAAATCGCCGCGCCAACCACGCCTCCTACCGACGATAAAGCTTCAAAGCATCGTCGATAAATATGGCAAACCGGTATTAGCTGAAGACAGCTCAATCAGCTAATTCCGACTTTCTTTTTAGCGCGTAGAAACGCGCGGTGGAGCAATTTCACCGCCGTTTTCCTTTTATACCAATCCCAAGTAAAAACGTAACAATGAAATTGATGGATTTTGTTGTCTGGCTAGGCGCGAGGAGGCGTCATAGTGAACTATGGCGCCGACGAGCAACGACGCTAGGCGACGAAAGACGCGATTTAATGTTACGTTTTTATTTGGGATTGGTATTAGTGCGCAATACCCAAAATGGCGCCATCGGCGTTGTGTTTTTGCGCTGGACCATTCGCGTTGGAGCATCCTCCGATCGAGCGATTGTTTGCAATGCCAATTGGAAAAATTACTTGGGGTTTACGTTCGCCCATCGCCATGCTTCGGCAAAAGCAGGTTTCTTACCGCCCATTCGATCGCGTTGCCCAGCCTTTCAAGAAATACATTTTTCTCGTACGTGTACAAAAGACCCAGGGAATTGTGAAACGATATGCACGTGCAATCGTGCGGATGCGTTATCACTCAAACCGCAACGTATAAAACAAATCGAACGCTGATTGCGTCCCCGTCTCCGCGCGTACGGACCAGCGGCGTGACAACTCGTATTGCAAACGCACCACGCGAGATGCGGCGTCGAGTCCTGTTTCGTAGGTGACGTAAAGCTTGGACGATAGGCGTTTTCCGATCGTTAGCACGCCTTGTTCGGCGAGATTGGCGCCGCTTGTAGCCGCTGTGCGATTTCGTGAAAGGCCGATTTCATCGAGCCCAATGGTCTTCGCGATGTTGCCGGTGGTATTGCCGCCCCCTCTGGATGAGAGCAAGGCCGCGGCGGCCACGGGAAGCAATTCCATCTCCGAGCCGGTGGAGCCTTCGAGTCCATGTCCAAGAACCAGCCAGGCAAGTTTTTCGGTGTCAGGAACCGGCGGGTCGGAGACCAATCTCACGCGCGGGTTCCGCGCTGTGCCGGAGATGGAGATGCCGGGTTCGACATCAAGTTTTTTACGCACCGCGAGAATATCCAGGCTGGGGTTATCGATAGGCCCAGCGAAGGAAATCACGCCGCGATCGATCTCCAGCTTCTGGCCGTAAGCTTCATAAGTTCCATTCGCGACGCGTATGACGCCGGTTCCGATGGGTAAGCCGGGCGGGGCGCTTTTCACACGTAGTTCACCACGCAAGGACGCATCGATTCCGTGACCGCGTAATGCGAAGTTATTACCGAGGTCAAGTTGGAGATCGACGCTAAGGGGCGATGCGCCGCGCTTCTTCATTTCCACGTCGGGCTTGCCGACCACGATTACGTCATCGGCGAGGGTAGGGCGGTTTTTATCCGGCAGGCGAATAGCGCCGCGATCGGCTCGCACATTGCCCGTTACCGCCAGCTTGCCGCCCGCGAACGCGAGCTTTCCGTCGCCGGTAACGGCGAGCTGGTAATCGGGGTGATTCAAGATGAAGAGTTTGTCTGCACGGATGTCGGCGCCGCCCTCCACGACGTCCGATCCATTCTGTCCGAGTTGCAAACTGCCATTGGCGGTAAGCTCACCTTCCTCGGCGCGCATGCGGAACTGCGAAAGCACGATGCGGTTTTGTTCGAAATTTGCGCGCAATACGCCGTCGCGCAGATGGATGCCGTATTCGGGCACGCGCAGCGTTAGCGCATCACCATTGAGGCTGCCGTTTACTTGCGGCGCGCGCGCAGGGCCTGTTCTACTGAAGCGCAGACGCACGCGGCCATCGACCGCGTAACCAGGATTGATGAAGAGACCGGCCCAGGCGAGTGACGGAATATCGCCTGCCGCTTCCACGGCAAGGGGCGCATCCCCAGGTATACCCCACGCGTCGTTACGCTGCGCCAGCAGGGTCTCGACGCGCGCGTTGAATGTTCCGGCAGTCTTTCCCTCAAGATCGAAGATCGCTTTAACACGGTTCTGAACGATATCGGTGGCGAAGTCCAGCTTGCTGAGGCCAAGCGGCAACAGAGGCTCGGAAAGCAAGGTTAGGTCGCCGGCTTCCCTTGCGAGGCGCACGTTGCCGTTGATGGATTCACCGACTTCTAGAGACCATCGTCCGCCTATCGTTAATGTAGCCTTCACATCATCGGCGCGTGTTTGGTCGGGAAAGAGTTTTTGCAAATAGGCGACGGAAAGTCCTGACACGGTTCCTCGGGTGGAGAGTTTGCCCGATGCTCGACTGATCACTTCTATATCGAGACTTCCTTCAGCCACCGCCAAATGCGCATCGCGCAATTCGAAGCGGCCGGGACCTATCGCAAGCGATGACGGCGCGCGCAGCTCCACATGGTAGACGCCGCGATTGGCAAGCTCGGTGATTTGTCCTGACCATCCCTGCTTCGCCATCCATCCGCCTGTTAGCGTTGCGATAAAATCCACGCCGCGCGGACCTTGCGCGCTAAGTTGCAACGTGTGTTTGTCCCGAGTCCCGGTTGCATCCACTTTCATCTGAGCAAGATCGAGACGGCCTTGCGTCACGCCATTCGCGATGATGTGCGCATCGACCGCGCCGTTTTTACCCGCATCCACATTGCCGTTCGCCTTCAGCGTGGCGATTGCAACGGCGCCCGGTAAACGAAGCTCGTTACCTACCAGATCAAAGGCGGCGGCTGGTTCGTCGAGTGAGCCGCGTAGCGTGCCGTTGCCGCGAGCGCGACCGGCGAGTGAGGGATCGAGATGCGCAAGATTGGCGGCATCCAATCGCCAGACCAATTCATCGCCGGGGCGACCGAATGCGCCGGTTGCGTCGAGTTGATTGCCGGCTAGATTCAACGCGACGTCGATATGCGTAATGCGTTTCGAGGCAAGTTCGATTTTGCCTTTCCCGGAAAGCGGTTGGCCACGTAGCGTGCTATTGGCGAGCGTGAATTCCGTCGTTGCTTGCAATGGGTCCGCAAGATGACCGCTGGCTCGTACATCGCCGCCAATGCTGGCGACGGGAAATTTGCCGAAGGCCGCCGGATTGAAGCGGGCGAGTTTGCCAACGAGTTCGAAAGGTCGTTTGCCGGCGAGACCGAGGCTGCCGTTGGCGTTGAGTCCGCCGCCGGCAGCCGTCAATTCGGCTGCGCTAATGGTGATGTTGTTCCCGGCGTGAGATGCGTCGAGACGGAGGCGCATGTCCAATTTTTTCTCATTCAGATCGGCTTTTAAACGTTGTTCGGAGAAATTTTTGCCGGATGCAAGGAGGACCAATGTCCCGGCGGCTCGTGTTTCGCGTAGCTTGCTGTGGAGGCCGAGCAGATTGAGATTTTGCGTGGTGATCGTGATTTCGGCGCGGCCATCTTGTCTGCCGCCATCGCCGGTGAATTGCCCGGCCGTTCCGAGATCGATACTGAGATTGCGCGCAGTGAATTTTTCGAGAGAGCCAGTCACCTTCCCTTGAAGCGTTTTTAGCGGCAATCGCTGTTCGTCGATCATGCCGGGCGCTGCGTTGGTTGCGGAGACGTTCGCGCTTATCTCACCTTTTTCTTCCACACTGCCGTTTGCTTCGACGGCGAGCAGTGTGAATGGCAGATCCGCGTCGATATCGTGAAGATCCACATCTTTGGCGTTGAGCGTGAACGCCTGGATTGGCGCTTTCGCGAGGGGCGTAATTTTTGCCTCAAGCAATGCTTTGCCGCCTTGCGTGGCGGCGTTCGCGGAAAGCTGAATCGCCTCCAACGATCCGCCTGTTTTGAAGTTCAGCGTGAAAGCGCGCGGCGCGCGACCGGCGAAATGGCCCGTGGCGTTTATTGGAAATGGTTTATCCGCGCCGAGTTCGATGCGAGTGTTACCGTTGCCCCAGGGTGAATCGATCGATGTCAGATTGATGGTATGTCTTCCGTCACGGTTCTCCGCGCTTGCGGTAAGGTCTTGCAACACGAGCGGCGGTTTGTCATCGTTGATGATCGAAAGCGTATGAACTTTCGCGTCATCGATTTGAATGTCGACGGGCAATCGGAGGTCGCTTGGTAGTTTGGTCGGCTCATCGTTTGTTTGTTTGCCGCGAATTTCCACGGAGGCGGCATGGATGCGTTTGATGTGCACGAACTGCTGGACAAGCGCTTGCGGCTCCCAGTCCAGTTCGATTTCGCGCGCCTCGATACGTTGCGCGGCGTTCTCAAAAATGATTCGCTCGATTTTAAGAGGGCCGTAAAGCGTGCCTTGGACGCCTTCTATCTGAAGCGCGTCATCAGTGGCCGCCACGAGTCGCTGCGCCGTCCATTTCAACGTTCCTTCACGTCCTCCGAGCCATGCGACGGTTGCGGCCAACAGGGCGAGGGTAAGAGCCAGGAACGCAAAAAAGATTATTGCGCGCCGCATTTAGAATGCTATCCCTGCAGTGAAATGCACGCGGTATTCGTTGCGGTCCTCGCCGTACGCGACATCGAGGTTCAATGGTCCAACCGGGCTTCTCCATCGCACGCCGACGCCATAGCCGCTTTTGGGGTTGAAGTCGGATAATGTGTCGACCGCATCGCCGGTATCGTAAAAGACTGCGGCGCCCCACTGGCGGGTGATCCAGTGCGTGTATTCGGCGCTTGCCACTCCCAGCACTCGTCCCCCTACAACGGCTTCACCTTCCTGCACGCCGATTCCCTGATAGGGATAGCCACGTACGGAAACGTCGCCGCCGGTGCGGAAAAGAAAATCGGAGGGGATTTGTTTGCTTGATTCAGCGGCGACGTAGCCCAATTCGGTACGAAACACGAATGTCCCCGCATCGCCTACCGGTAAATAGTAAGCGCCGCGCGCATAGGAGCGCACGAACGATTCGGATTTGTCGAAGACCTTCGGCGCAGCGCCAAGTTGCAGATTGACGAGATAGCCCCGGCTTGGGAAGAGTAAGTTATCGATGGCGCGCTGTGTCCAAGAAAAGTTACTGAACACCGCTTGGCGAATATTGCCCGGCGCCCCTTCAAGAATCTGGTCCTCGTACACATACTGCACGGACACGGCGCGTTCGATATTGCCGCGTGTTTCGCTGAGTGCGCCGCCGAAGCCGTATTTACGCGTTATCTGTCCCTGAATATCCTCATTGGCGTAGGAGCCGAAGACGCGCGGATCGTAACCGCCTCCCGTGCGCGGGAGGAACACTTCGCCAGCAAACTCCTGTTGCAATGTCTCCAGTCGCAGACGACTCTTCAAGCGTAAACCACGATCCAGAAAATTGACGTCTTCATATTCCACCGAGACGCGGTTCTTGGTGTCGGTGCTATAGCCGACGCCGAAGGAGATTCGTCGAGGTCGGCGCTCCACCACGGTGACTCGAAGCGGCGCGTTGTCCGGCGTCGCTGTTTCGGTATCCACGTCCACCAGCACGCTAGAGAAGTAGCCGGTGTCCTGTAAGCGTTGTTGAAGCGCAAGCATATCGTCCAGCTTATAGGGCGTGCCCGGCTCTATGGTGTTTAATCGTTCCACGATTGCGGGACGATAGTTGCGCAGCCCGGAAATTTCCAGTTCGTCGATGGTGAACGCCGGCCCGCTATCGAGCGTAACGTGGAGATCGGCCGCGTGGGTGGGTGCATCGACCCGCGCTTCGCTCGAGGAAATTTGTGCTTTTGGGAACCGTTCGGCCAAGAGCCTTTGCAGAACGGATCGCTTCGCCTCAGCCCAATCGGCCTGCCGGAAAACCGCCCCTTCATTGAGATACCAAGCATCGCGCACGCTACGGCGAAGTCGGGTGTCGTCTGCTTCAGAGGAAATAATGCCGCCGGTGAAATCGATCCAGGCGGTTTTGACTCGCGTGGGTGGGCCTGGGTCAACCGTGAAACGCGCTATCCAGACGCCAGCGCTTTCCTCCAGCGCGGATGTGATCTTGGGCGAAAAGTAACCTTCCGTGGCGACAAGCTCCTCGATCTCCTTGGGCGTTCGCCGGTAGACGCTACGCAGCTGGTCGAGTCCCATATTTTTATCGTCGCGCAGATCGACGACGCGCAGGTGTTCGGTCAGCAGTTTTCGTAGAGGGTCAGGCGCCTGGATTTCGACGCGATAGGGGACCGAAGTCGCCAATGCAATTGAAGCGGTTAAGAGCCAGAGTATGCCCGCGATGACTCGTAAGATTGTTCTTGGTTTTGGCATCGATTAGGAACAGCAAGAAATAAGTAGACGCTTCCGTCAGTCAAAGGTTCAGAGCGAGTTTAAAAGGCCCTGCGCGGCCAATCTCGGGCCTGCGATGCTCAACGTACTATTCGTACCCTTGCAGGGCGCGTTTGCGCTTGCATGCGCAAACCCGTTCCGCAGGCGGGGAGCATGCTCCCCGAAACCCCTGCTACACCCTCCGCTTCTCGATCCGACCTTGGCTCGCGCAGGACCTTTTAAACTCGCTCTTACGTTAGGTGCGAACAGTAAAGGCGTAGGGTGGAACGAAGGAGCCTTGCGACGTATTCCACCAGTTTAGGCCGCGAAGCGAACCAAATCGAAAGCGGTTTAGTTGCGCTTCGCGTATTGATACTGGTGGAATACGTCGCAAGGCTCCTTCGTTC
>DATLHW010000515.1:0-6226 GCA_035539675.1 Burkholderiales bacterium
AGTTTATATGGCGATCTTAAAATCGAATTTAAATGGGCGGCATAGCAATGTGCATATTGAAGCTGGAGTCATGTTGGACGTTGATCACGTGGGAAAGCATCACCGGGTTCCTAAACTCGAGCTTCACTTCTTCGCTTTCGGGTGCCTTAGTAGGCGCCCTCGCCGGCGCTCTGATGGCACAGCGAATTGCCGATCGCGCAAAACAGCGAGAGGCGCTTCTTCAGGAAATTAGAAGCACGAATGCGGCAATCATGGTCGCATTTACCATCTCTAACGCCGCGCTCGCGTTCAAGAAGCAGTTCACAAAGGATGTTTACGAGACCTACAAAACGAAAAAAACGGAGCTCCAGGAGTTTCTCATGCTTAGGGCTCAAGGGCAGCAATTGGCTAATCTTCCTTTTGAGTTTCAAGCAGACTTCCGAACCCTACAGATGCCCCTCGTGCCCATTGATGTCTTGCGGACTCAACTTTACGAAAAGATTTCCGCTTCCGGCCGCCCACTGGCCGCAGTCGCGGCTCTAGCAGGATCAATCGCTTCTTTGATTGATGTAATTCATAAGCGAAACATCCTTATAGAGAGGTTCCGCCAACTTGGAGATGCGGAACAAGTTCACCTACCGGCGTTCTATTTCGGGATGCCATATGGAGAAGGTCATGTGAACACTGAGTTCTCGGACGCCATCGAAGCGTTGTATAGCCAGAATGACGACGTGATATTTTTCAGTGAGCTGCTGAGTATCGACCTAATGGCTCACGGCAATCGTATCCTTGGCGACTACAAAAAGCTTGCGAAGGTCAAGGAAGAAAGGATACATCGCGTGGATTTCACCGACGCACATAATAGAGGTTTGATGCCAGATGCCGAAAACTATGCAGACTGGCGGAAGGGGTTTCCCAATGCCGTCCCACTAGGTGATCCAGGGCCGTAGCCCGTAGGTTGGGCTGAGTTTCACGAAGCCCAACACTTGATTAAGCGGAGATGACTGACTGTGCGATACCGTCGAGCCAATATCGGGGGAGCAACATATTTCTTCACCGTGAATCTCGCCGATCGTACGAAGCCGTTGCTGGTGGAGCATGTGGATGTGCTGCGGGAAGTCATTCGGTTGGTGCGATTGAAACATCCGTTCCGTATCGACGCAATGGTGGTTCTACCCGATCATTTACATAGCATTTGGACATTGTCTCAGGACGATGCTGATTTCTCTGTCAGGTGGGCGCTAATCAAAGCGGGATTTTCCAGGCGAATGCCTCGCGAAGAAGCGATACGACGAAGCGATCTTAAGAAAAGAGAACGAGGCATATGGCAACGTCGTTATTGGGAGCATCTAATTCGAAACGACGACGACTTCGCCAAACATGTGGATTATGTTCATTTCAATCCGGTCAAACACGGCTATGTGACGCGAGCTGCGGATTGGAAGCATTCGTCGATTCATCGGTACATCCAACATGGATTGATGGAGGAGGATTGGGGTATCGATGTTGCGCGGTTGGCTGGGGGATGTTTATGGAGAGCGAGGTATCTACAATGTTGGTCTTCGCGAGACTCAGCCCAATCTACCGCGCGTTTGCGTGGGGCTCCACGAAGGCAGAGGTTTTTAGTCAATAGTCCATTCGGACTATTGCTAGACAGGCCAAATTCCTACCTAATTACTTTCTTCGGGATCCTAAGTTGATGAGGTATGAAACATAAGCAAGCGTAGGGTGCAAAGGCGAAGGGCCTTCCACCGAATGAAAATACTTGCGATCAAATACCTGACTATGGCGCGTAACCGCACTTCTTTACTGTCACATCGCTGGAGTGACGAAACGGGTTACTTATTGAAGACATCGACTCTTCATGTTATGCCATTTCCTTTAAATTAACGTAGATATGGGATTTTGTTGGACAGAACGTCAATCACAAGTAGCTTGCTCCCAAGCAACCACATTTGATGGAAGGAGTTTATAAATGAAAGATCGATTGCGTCTTGTCTGCGTCACCCTATTGGTATTGATACTTACCGCTTCAGTATCGGCATGCTGCGCGATACCTTGTTCCGGATGCTCCTGCGGCTAGGCAATTCCAGGTGGTGGGAGGGCGCTCGCCGGCTCATGGTGGGACTTGTCCTATCCACGTCGTTGGTAGAGGATGCGTATTCTGCGGAGTACATTTGTTCCTGGTGGCGTGAGAAGTTAATGTTCTCGATTTGGTCCGGGCAAGCTGGCCAACCCCGTACTGCGGATTTTTCCGGCATGGATAGGGAGAGGCTACATGTCATCTCGATTCTTGCCACCGATGGAACCAAGTTGTCCGGTTATCTAATCCGTTCATTACTTAGCCCACCTCGTGGCCAACTCTTAGTGCTTCAAGGAAACGGTCACCGGGCGTCGTTCCTACTACGTGATCTAGAGAAGATCGCAGACGCTGGATACGATATCAGAATTTATGACTTTCGAGGCTACGCCACCTCTGGCGATTCACCCCGATCACTACATGCCATGATTGCTGACTATCGCCACATAGTAGAAGCGTTCATCGGAGCCTCAACTGACCGGAAGTTTATCTATGCAATGTCCTTTGGCGCAATAATTGCCCTTAACTCACTTCAAGGTACTGAGAAAGTCTCAAAATTAATCCTTGACTCAGTTCCGGACACGGTCTCCAGTTTTGGATGCCCGGTCGAATACGATCCAATACAGCGCGCCACGCTAATGCAAATGCCGGTTACTCTTATGATTTCCGGTTTGGACGGCGTTGTGCGTGGCGACGAGTTAGAACAACTTCGTAAGAGAGCCAAATCTGGCTTTTCTTGGAGGCTTGTCGAGTTGAAGAATGAGCGTCATCCTTTTACCCCCGGAATTGAGCAGACAGTTCGCATGAATGCGCTAGTCGAGGAGATTCTTGCACCATGAATGCCACCACATCGCCTGTCCAAAACACGCCCATTACCTCCCAACGAGACATTGCCCGCATTGCAGCGGCGATTCTATTTTCGGTAGCGGCATCTGTTTGGTTAATTAATGAAGGGGATGTCCGAGTTGCGGTCCTTCGGTGGCTACTTATCGTGCTGACGATCGGGTTGATAGTGAACTCTCAGGCGGGTCTATCGACTAGAGCTTTCGGGCTTGCGGGCACAATATGCAGTCTAGCGTTAATCGCGGGAGCATCCTTTCAGTCATACATAATATGTCGCCAGACTCGTGTATTGTCTCCTCCATTACTCACCGGGATTAACATGTGTGAGGAGAACGTTTACTTTCTTGCGGTGTTTCTCTTGCTAGTGTTCGTACTTACGGCAATTGCTGTATGTCTCGCTGGTCTCTGCCGACCACTTACAGTTGACACGCTTAAACTTCTACCAAAGTGCGCAGCCAACGCGAAAAAAATTGAACGCAGCCTCCGAGCCCTGGCTATTAGCGTTGCCGCAATTTTTGTGGCACTAAAGATTTTGGCAAAAATATAGCGAACACCATTGTCCGCAGGGGTATCGCAGGGCTTAACCTGTTTATCAAGCCGATTTGCCTATGGTGTCCAGCTTATGTCCAACGTGTATGCCGTATGTCGCGTGAAACCCACTGTATGAAAGTTGGGCTAGCCTGGTCTAGTACGCCACGAATGTATGGTGCTTATGCTAGCGGCGCGTTCAGTAAGTCAATCCATCGAGCCGCCATGTACGTGGCCGTATGCCTAGCGGTGTGGGAAGAAGGGGCTGTGTGACCCTTCTTCCTATCCCAATTATGTCCCGGGCTATTTGCTACTAAGGGAGCTGCCTCTAGCAAGGTCGCCACAAGTCCAGCCTTGAATCTGTCTTTCAAATGCGATCACAACATGGAGGCCCGTCGTGAGCAAAAACCCCCAGCATCCTTACCACCCGATTATCTACGTCCGCGGTTTCGCAGCCACTCAAGGTGAAATAGAGGAAACAGTGGCTGACCCTTACATGGGCTTCAACATCGGTTCGACTAAGGCGCGCGTTGCCTGGACCGGTGACGTAAAACGTTTCTACTTCGAGTCTCCGCTCGTGCGTTTGATGAGTGATCACAAGTACGAGGATGTCTTCGTGGACGGAGATGACCTGCTAGCGGCAGAACGCGCCGATCTTTCCATTCCGTATCGATGCATCATCATCTACCGCTACTATGACGAGGCATCGAAGGACTTCGGTGAAGGAAAAACGCCGCCCATCACGCATTTCGCGAAGGGTCTCGACAAGCTCATCTTGCGCCTGCGTGAAAAAGTCTGCGCGAATAAGGAAAATAATGTGACGCCGGAGGATTTTCGTGTTTATCTCGTGGCGCACTCTATGGGGGGCTTGGTCTGCCGCGCCTTCCTACAGAATGAGGATCTCGGCACAAGCGATGCGCGGACCGCAGTGGACAAACTGTTTACCTATGCCACGCCACACAACGGCATCGACATGCGCATTGTGCGAAATGTGCCGGGCTGGCTTACCTTTGGCGACATAAATAACTTCAATCGTGGCCAAATGGCAAAATATCTGGACCTGCCCCATGGCGACGACGTGTCGGTCGTGAAGAACTTCCCGCCAGAACGCATCTTCAACTTGGTGGGCACTAACCCGCGTGATTATGCTGTGGCCGGTGGCGCGTCGTCATGGGCGGCCGGTGATGCTAGTGATGGGTTGGTGCGCATGGAGAACGCAACGACACACGGGCCGGGGCTCAACGGCAAAGATGTGACTTCTCCGTGCGCCTTTGTGCATCGGAGCCACTCGGGTCACTACGGCATCGTGAACTCTGAGGAAGGCTACCAGAATCTAACTCGCTTCCTGTTTGGCAAGTTGCGCGTGGACGGCATTCTCCATATCGACGACATCACACTGCCAATGGAGATGAAAAAGGAGCACGACAAAGGAAAAACAGTGCGGGCCTCATATCAGTTTGAAGTTGCAGTGAGCGTGCGCGGATGCCAATGGCAGATTACGCGCCGTGAGGCGCGGGAGAACTCTGCAATCTTTCGTAGCTACAACGAATTATTCCCCGGAAAGGAGCGTACCGAGCGTGCACCAGACCGCGCCATGAGCCCGCACCTTTTCTCGGTATTTCTCGATCCGAGAAAAAGCGTCAAGAAATCGAAGTCTGTCAGCTTTGCGCTCGATATGAAAGTGCTCGTACCCGATTACGAAGTGGATGGCATTCTGTTCATGAAGCGTCACTATGAGGGCGGGTTTATCTATCGCGAGTTGATTTTGGTGGAGGCATTTCCCGATGCAACCGCAATAGGTGGCTGGCGCATCAAGTACGGTTATCAAGACATCAACCCTGGCAAGCCTGGCGAAGACGCGGAGTTGCATTCGCTGACCGGTAGCGACGGCGGGGCAGGCCTTTTTTTCAATATCTCGATCGAGCAAAAAACTCGCCCGGGGCTGCGCGGCACATTACGAATTGAAGCTCGACCGTGGAACTGAGTTGTTAAACATTGGGCAGTGGAATATTCATTTTACTTTTCAATTCGTTGTCCATTTGAAGTTAGGGTATGACAAATAAATTCATTAACAGGAGAAGCGCGTAATGGCCGTTACTAAGAAACTGCCGGATACGTTAAGTATGTCCGGTGGTGTGGGAGGACGGTGAGGGTAACCTCACCTCCGACCCGATCGGCGCTGATTCTCGCGGCGCAATGAATATTCCTGCACATGACATATATCGATTAGGTTAATTTTCACTATCAACAAGGAGAAGAAAATGGAAATAGCGTTGCTCAAGGATCTCCTCTTGCAGCAGGGTCAAATTGATCGCTATTACGAAGGTCAAATACCCGTCCATTTGTGGCGGGCGCTTAACTGTAAGAAGAGTTCGGCGCTTTTTGATTTCGTGGAAGAGTCTTATATCCTCGGAAACGGCCGACCGCGGCCGGCGGATATAAAAATCATGGTGCGTGGCGGTACAAAGTGGGTTTCTGTTAGTCAAAGGCCGCGAGGCGTCAGCACCTTCGACGCTCCCGGAGTGCCGGAAGGAAAAGACTGGCGCTACTATCGTATTCCGGCGGGCGCCGTATTACCCCACGGCTTAGCTGTCGTACGAGACGAATACAACTCACGATTCGGGGCCACGCATTACACAATCGCACCCGCATTTGATATGCCGCTTGCGCAGTTCAAATTTCTTTTAAGCAGACTTGCTGCTGCCGCGATCAAGGAGGCCGTTTAATGGAAATTCCTAATACTTGGGCGCCGCTTCTGGTGTCCGCCGTTCGTGATGCGGTCTTGTACCAGGAGCG
>DATLHW010000516.1:0-3548 GCA_035539675.1 Burkholderiales bacterium
GGAGTGGGCTCGCCCGTAACCACAACGATGTGTGGCAACCGACCTTTCCGGTTGCGTATTAAATTCAGCGCTTCAGACCTCGCATTTTGAGCGCGATCAGATCTCATCGTCCACTTGCACGACACGCTGGCGTGTAACAACGGTAGAGAGCTGTTTGCCAGCCTAACACCAGTCAACGACGCATACTGATCGTCCACAACCAATTCCGACGCATTGATGATTTCGTCTGGTTCGGGACGGCGCAACACCATAACGTCGGGCTTGATAAGGTAATCCATCCCGATCGCCACCGCTAAATCGGCGTTTGTCGAAACCGCTTCCGCGAGCGAAGAGAGATGGAAATACTGCTCGCATGCTGCAATGGCGAGACGCGTCCCACCTTTCGCAACCTGAAATTTGCCAGGGCGAATGTGCGTCAGCTTCGGGAGAGTTTCTTCCAGATACTCGCCAACAACGATCTCAAATTTATTGCCGGCCATCTGCCCTGCCAGACGGGCGCCGACGGCCTCCTTGGCGACTTGTTCCATGATGCCGGACGCAAATGCGACGCTGCTGGCTGAGCTACCATCGGCGATCGAGGGAACACCAGTGTCACTAGTTGCCAGTGCACCGTTAGCTATAAGCGCGGCGTGAAAGCTTCTGCGTGCCTCGGTAAGGAAGGCCGTGCCCGGCGGGACTTCAATCATTTTACCGCGCGGACCGGAAAGATGGAACGAACGCTCATCGCTTCTTTGAGCCGCTGTGCGACGGCGCGGGCTACAGGTGGAGGAAAAGCATTTCCGACTTGTCGATATGCGGCTGTCTTTCTTCCGTTGAATGACCAATCGTCGCCAAAGCCCTGAATGCGAGCGGTCATCCTCACGGTTAGGCGAGGCATTCCCACAAAGTCGAGATCTGGCGCTTCGTCAGCAAGTGAAACGCCATTAACCCCTAACGATGCCCACGCGCGCTTCGCGCGCGTGGGTCCGAGATCTGGGCCACCATGCTTTTTTGAGCCACCGACCAACGTAGGAGCGATCTCCGATGCGCCTTCCGCCCAGCGCTTAGCGCCGCGCCAACCACGCTCGGCCATAAGATCTACCAAAGTTTCCCCAACAGTGGGCGCATCGCCGGGGTTCGGCATGGGCCACGAAAAATGATCCTTAATGTCATGCCTGAGCGCAACAATTACAACACGCGGCCTCAACTGGGGAACACCAAAATCGGAAGCGTTCAATAATCTCCAGTGCGTCTCATATCCGAGAGAATCGAGTTGGGCTTTCAGATGCGTGCGATAATCCTCGAAAACTGCATCAAGGAAGCCGCGCACATTCTCAATCATGATTGCCTTTGGGCGGGTCTCGTCGATCAACCGCAGCGCCGCCGGAAACAGATTTCGCTCATCGTTCGGCCCAAGTTGTTTGCCCGCAACGGAAAACGGCGGGCAAGGCAAACCCCCGGCGAAAAGATCGACACCCTTGTAGGCTCGACCATCGAACAAATTTAGATCGTCCTCATGCACGGTCCAAGCTGGCCGGTTCAATCGTAAGGTTTTGCAGCAGTCGCTATCGATCTCGACAACGCCTGCGTGATCAAAGCCAGCGAGCTCAAGTCCGCGAGCCTGTCCGCCAGCCCCGGCACATACTTCTAGCGAACTAAGCACGACCTCATTCCCCTTATGTTCCGCCGTCTCTGATTAGCGACCCGGCCGATAAAGGCAAGGGCGCGAACAGAGCACAATCGCTGCCATCGGCCTGCTTGCCATACCGTAAGAAACTCGAATCAAGGAGAAAAATACAAGCGCGACTGGCTATGGAAAGTAAATGCCGTACATATAAAGCACTGAAAATAAGCCGAAATCTTCCGTGGAGCTGGCAGCCCTTTTATCTCGCCCTCCCAAAATTCGTTCTCGCCGTCCCTTCCCAGCCGCTGAAAGGGGTATCCGGCTGACCATGGAAAGGCGCCTGAGCGGCGGGCGAAAAATCGCGTGCGAAGGCTCTCATCGTCGCCTGCCACACGATAAACCATTACAAGAAAAAGCGAAAAAGGGTCAGTGGCTGGCATCGCGACGAGGTGTCATACGCATATCTCATTGAAAACCGACCACAAACTGCCGCGAAGCTGGCAGTCCTTTTATCTTGCCTTCCACACCGCTTCCCATTTTCGCCATCTTTGCAATGTGAAACGGCCCGCCCGCTATCGAACGCTGCGGATACGCGTCCCTCGATCATCCCTTCCGCCAGCCTCGCCATATCCCGAAATCCACTGTTAATTATGATGGCTCAGCATCGTCTGCGAGACTCGGACGCCGTGAGTTTGAATAAGGCCCAGACCTTGTATCGAGTGCGGCGCCGGGTCGTCCTGATTGGGAGATAGTCAGGTGGGCGAGCGACTTTGGGTCGGCCTCGATGTCGGTGTTCATATGACCTCGGCTTGCGTGCTCAACTCTGCCGGGGAAACGATGCTTGAGCAGGACTTTGCCACGTCGGTGGCGACTGTGGACGCGGTATTGCGCGCCTTGTGCTTCGACAAAATGGGTGTGATTGGCATGGAAGCGGGATCGACCAGCATCCACCTCGCTCGCGGCCTCCGCCGTCTCGAATATCAGGTGGCCGTATTTGAATGCCGACAAGTCAGCGCCTACCTCGGTATCAGGAAGAACAAAACAGACCGCAACGACGCTCGGGGCATCGCAGAGGTGGCGCGGGTAGGGCGCGGTACAGTTTCCGAAGTGGCTATCAAGAGCCTCGCTTCTCAGCGCATCCGGTCAATGCTGGTTACTCGGCAGCATCTCCTCCGAATGCGGGTTAGCGGGGAGGCCGGCATAAATACGTTGTTCCACCTTTATGGCGGCAAGTTACCAAGGAGCACTTCAACAGCCGTTCTGAGACGGAACACACTAGCCGAGATCGCTCGACTTGATAGGGACGAAAGGGTTGATCTTAAGGAAGATATCGAGCCAATTCTCGACTTATGTGGGCACCTACGAGCTCATATTAAAAACCTCGATCGATCCCTTGCAGCCCTTGCCAACGAAAACGAAGTGTGCCGGAAATTTATGGGCATTCCTGGCGTTGGGCCAATCACCGCACTCTCATTCTATAGCGCCATTGACGACCCTGAGCGCTTCCGTAGAAGCGCCGACGCCGGTCCATATCTTGGACTTGTGCCCCGTGTTCGCCAATCCGGCGGCACGGTGTCGCGCTTTCGCATTAGCAAAGCCGGAAACACCATGACGCGGCAACATCTTGTGGGCGCGGCTATGGTCATTCTCAGGGCGACGACCAAAGGGTCTGAATTGAAAAAATGGGGCCTTGGTCTGCGTGAGCGCCGAGGTTGGGGCAAGGCCCGGGTTGCCGTCGCGCGAAAACTGGCATCTGTCATGTTGGCGATGTGGAAGAGTGGCACTGAATTTGACCCTTGGCCCGAAAAGCGTGCGCCTGTGGTGAGCGGCTTAGGAATTAACTCTCCCTAGCGGGAGCGGCAGACCCGAACGCCGGATTTCGAATTAGGGTGCCGACCCTGAAAAATAATTTGGCAGGGTCTGCCGATGCTCAACCTGTTGTGCC
>DATLHW010000517.1:0-7497 GCA_035539675.1 Burkholderiales bacterium
ATCCATACTCCGAAACATGGTGGTTGGTTCAATATGGAGGAGCCGGAATTGAGTATATTCACCTGTCATGTTTGAAGCGTCGAATTGCTAACGCATCAATGCGTGGAGGGAGAGAAGCGTAATGGGCCAATAGGCGAAATGCCAAACGGGTCGGCATTAAGTCACGCTTCACTCACCTGGATGCATGCATTACACGGAATGCATTGGTATCCGAATGTGAAGACGTGATGGACTCTTAGCGTAATTGTTCAACTAATAACCATACAGTCGGGAGGAGCGCTATGAAACTCGAAGAAATTAATGAATTAAGAAGTGTTCAGATGCGTATACAAAACAAGTCCGTTGATAAATATAGCCAGCGCATCCTTAGCTTGGAAAATGCAAGGAACGAAGTACTGGAGACGGAGCTGGCGATAGCGCGATTGACCCAGGCCCTCGGAAAAGACGGCGAAGGACCGCCGGAGAAAAGTATGAACGAGATTGAGATGAAGGAGCTGTCCGGCACAGAGGGTGAGCAAGAATTGAAGGTAGAGCTGCTCATAGAGCGGCTACGTGAGAGTAACAAACTCGAGAGAGCTCAACGAGTGAGGCAGGAGGCTGAAAAGAAGATGTGGGACGCTCCAAAAATGCTGGCTGCTTTCGAGGCAGGAGCTCGGGGCGAGTTGAACGATGGGGAAAAGGAGTTTCTCCAGGCCTTCCTGCGCAACAACACACGGTTTTATAAGAGGTCTAAGACTATCGAGAAAATGACTTTTTCGGAGGTATTGAGCGTTCTTGGCTCGGCGCGCGATAAATTCGGGGAAAGTGAAGATAAGTCAAAGCCGGAAGTAGAAAAGTTAATAGTGGAAGAAGAGAAGTTAAAGGCGATAGAAAAAGAGTTAAAGGAGGTAGCAGAAGAGCCAGAGTCGGAAAAAGAAAAGTTAAAGGCGGTAGAAAAAAAATTAAAGGCGGTGGAAGAAAAAAAGTCAAAGGCGATAGAGGAAAAGTTGAAGTGGGCGAAAGTGATGGGCCATTTGGATGATGCGACAACAAAAGCATGGGGCAATGAAATTGTCGCGCTTCTCCGACAAGAACTTCAACAAATCAAGTTCCTGCTGGAGTTTCACAATGCGACGCGGTACGACCCATCATCACACACGGCAATGGAGATTCATAAGGAAGGCGAGAGTGTTCGCACGTACGACTCTGGGTTTGGCGTCTTAATGGTGTTGTCTGAAATTCATGGCGACCCGCAATTCGTAACGGATTGCTTTCAGTTACTCCTCAATACAGAAATCCCGGACTGGGTGAGGAATGTCATGGATAGGGTTAGTCGGTTAGATGTGAAGGCGCTTCCCAGTTCTACCGGATTCTTAACGCGTAATCAGAAGTTGGAGGACCAGGCGCGCCGAATAGAAATCGAGAAAAAGAAGAAGGAAGAGCCAGTCGAGGAGCTTGCAGCGGAAGAAAGCGAATTATTGACGCGGATAAGTGAAGTGGAAGACAAGGCCCGTCGAATAGAAGCTGCGGAGGCGAGCTGGAATGCGGACGATGAGAAGCTCGCGGACGAAGAAGCGGACCTCGTGTCGCAGATACGCATCACCAGGGAAATAATGAATCGGAAAGTTCTTGATCAGCCAATACCCGAGGACATCGCCGAGAAAGAGTCCGAGGTATCGAAGAGGATTGGCGACTTGCTAAATAAGCCAATATCCGAGGACATTGCCGAGAAAGAGTCCGAGTTATCGGAAAGGATTGACGACTTGCTAAAGACGGTGCGGGCGACACGGGAGAAGCTTACGGAGGCTGAAGACAAACTATTGAAGTGGATAATTAAGGTGGAAGACAACGCCCGTCGAATAGAAACTTCGAAGGCGAACAGAGACGTTGTAGGGGAGAAGCTTACTGTCGATGAGTTCGACTTGTTGTCGCAGATACGTATCGGCCGCGAAATAAAGAGTCGGAACATTTCTGGTGCAGCAGTATACGAGGAGCTAGCCGACAAAGAGTCCGTGCTATCGAAGAGAATTGGCGATGTGTTAAATAAGGATCGCGGGATACAGAGCCACAGAGCGCTCCAGAGCATGCCAATAGCAGAGCTTACGGCGGAGCAAGCCGCCAGAGTGGAGAAAATAGACCAGCAACAGCGGATGATAGAAGAGCGGTTCAATGCGATAGAGGACTTGCAGGAGCTTGCTATACCCGGTTCGTCCGTTATTCCAGGGATAGTGGACGACAAACATAGCAGCGTTGTATTTCAGCTTTCGAACATCATTGAAGCATTGCAACCGACGCCAAAACCGGGGGGCAAGCTCCAGCCCCAGTCTCAATCCCTATTCGAGCGCGAATCCGAGTCCCAGTCGAAAGGAACGCCAGCTCGCTTTTTCAGGTTGGTATGCACAAGCAAGGATTCCGACGACGAAGAAATAATGATGTTTATTGGGAGAAAGCCTGTTGTGGATCCGAAATTGGGGCGCACCACGGAATTTACTTTTTATTCCTCCGCCGGTGGAAGAGCTGTTTTTCAGTCGACCTATGATCTAGGCCAATGGATTAATTCGTATGTGAAACACATGATGGGCTCCAAAGCATCCGACCGTTTCAAGGTTGCTGAGATAAATCCGGATGCGCTGCAACGTTTCGCTGACAGAGCCGGTATTCCTTACAATCGCCCCTATGACAATTCCCCTGTTGAGACGTGGAAACTTCCTGAGATTCAGACTACAAAGGAGAAAAAGCCCAAGTTGCCCGGATATGACTCGACCGGCAAGACGCATCAGTATTCATGGAACTATGTAATTGCGATGGAATCCGATAGCGAGTCCATGCAGACGATGGCGAATTTATTTAACAAACATCCGCATGAAACAACCTGCTTGGCGTTGAATCCGAATGACGGGAGCTACAAGGTCGTGGCGGGTCCGCATAGGCCTATCGATTCGCATTCACGGGCACATTTTATAGGACGCGAACGTTCTGTATCCGATACTCCGTACTTCGATGCGAATGCGTTCCAGAAGCCTTCATCAAAGGGAAGCCGGCCGCAATCTGCGAGCGTATCGATACAGTCCGACCAAACGACCGCTTCGATGGCTAACTATGGGGATGCGATTAGAACATTTGCGCACCAACCGCCAAAGGAGCTGGCAAGCCAGTCTGTCGATTTCTTCAAACGCTTTAATGCGGAGATTGAGGGGGCCTCTAACGATGAGAGCATTGATGCCTTTCCAGAAATGATCAACTTCATTCATATTGGCGGTCCTGTTATTGGCTGCAGAACAGCCAAGCCGTATACGGAAGACTACATACGTGAATTGAAAGCCATGAATGTTCGGAGGAGAGGCGCTCAGAGAGAAATTCCATCCGAAGTCGATCCGAAGGGCAAGAAAGTAACCTTGGGAGAATATCCTCAGCCCGTAGGCGAGCACAAAACCACCTATGAATACGAGGGTGATAATTTGCAAATTACTCCTGGTTTGCCGAAGTCATATACAGGTAAAGTCGAGGAGGTTTGCCAAGGTAAAATTGTCGTGCGCAAAATTGGTCGTACACGGGAGGATTCGTGTCAAACCATTATGGTGCATGACAGTGAGAAATATAGAGTTAACGATACCGTGAACGTGAAACGCACCCCAACGCGGATTGAAGTGAGCAGAACGCTGGCGTCAGTAATTAAGGGAATCGGAAGTTCGAGCGTTTCTACAACCGAGAATAAGGATCAACAAGCGCCGGGTAAACGTAAAAAGCGATAGCCGCCTCAGCAATTCCTTCCACTGCATGGACGATCGCTTCAATGTCGCCATGCTCCAACGAAGGCCGCTTTGGGCGAACGTATCCAGCTTATCAGCCATTCAAATTGCTCACACGCCTGCATAGGATTTTACTCCGTGGAAATCACTTGCCCTCGGATTTCACCATTGCTAGTCCAATGGTCCCTTTCTGGTCAGACTAGTCGTTTGAGCGAGCTGTCGTTCTCCCGCCTTCAGTCCGTCGGTATGATCTCCTACCTTTAGCTGAGGCATGTTCTCTTGCTGGCTTGGGCTAATGATCAAAACCTTGCCCTGTCGCTGTTGCTGATTCTCCGCGGGTTGTATCCAGACGTATAGGTTTCCATTTCGGGGATTTTCACGCATTACCACGCCGTTATCCAAGTTGATTCCCGTTATCGCCGGCTCACATCGCACAGCTGTTAAGCCGATGTTGGATTGATTGCTCTTCTCCAAAACAAGCGCCGCCACAAGAAGTCTATCCTTTGCCAAATCGTCGGCCTGCACGGCGAGCAGCGATCTCGCCTTGGCATTCTCCAAAATCTGCAAAGTGCTGGTATCCATTTCCGCCGGCGTCACGCCTTGCTGCGATCTTTTTACCTTGAGAGCGAGATTCGCTGAGTTCACGGCGGCTTTGACACCCTCCGGCGCATTGTCAGCAACAACAAATAACGGCGGTGAGCCACTTAAGGTGATTGTCGGTATGACGTATGTTGTTTGCTCAGGCTCTCGTTCATGTTCGGCTTTGGATTCAACCTCTGGTTCTTCCTCATGCGCTCGTTCAGCTTCTTGCTCGGCTTCCTCCTCTTCTTCTTTTTCCCTTTGATGTTTGTGTTCCCTGTGTTCTGAAAATATTTCGGCAAACCCATCCTTTTCTTTGCGAACAGCGCTATCCAGACGCAAACGCGCTTGCTCGACTTTCGTCTTGACCAATATAGCGATATCCGCAGGCACGTCGTACATCGCAATATTGAGCGATCCACGGTCTTCGACAATCTTAAGGAAATCGGCTATCAGCTGCTCGGGGTCTCCCAATTCAAGCTCCCGACCTTGCACTTCGACCGTATCGTCTCTCTCAGTGAATGCTGCAACTCCGGGTTTCTTCTTGAAATAGTACGTATCCCCTCTTTGCACGTACCTTTCCTTCAAAAAGGGCAGCGGGGCGTCCTCATAAAAACCCTCATCGTGGTTTGGATCACTGATGACAAATCTTAAGTCGCTGTCCATCTCCCTCGCCATGTCGCCCCCTCATTTTCTAAGAATTGTTCAAACGCTTACGCCCACCATTCTCCCAATCGCAAAAGTCGCCATGCCCGCGACACCCCCCAGCAGCATCATACGTAAGCCGCTTTTGAACGCATGCCGGCCAGTAAAAAGACTCAGCGCCGCGCCGACGCCGAATAACGATAGCAGAGTGAAAATAATCGCTGCAATGAGAGCTGATTCTCCACCAAGAAAAACAAACGGCAATAAAGGTATGGTGGCGCCTGCCGCGAAGGCGAAGAAAGACGCTAGCGCGGCTCCCCACGGAGAGCCGAGGTCGTCTGGATTCAGGCCCAACTCTTCGCGCGCCAATGTATTGAGCGCCTTTTCCGGATCAAGAATCAACGCATTCGCCAAACGTTGCGCCTCCTCCTTTGAGATGCCCTTGGCCTCGTAAATCAACGCAAGCTCGGCCGCCTCTGCTTCCGGATAAGTCTCCAACTCTGCTCGCTCAAGATCAATCTGGTACTCGAATACTTCCCGCTGGGAACGCATGGAAATATATTCGCCGGCCGCCATGGAAAATGCGCCCGCCGCCAAGCCGGCGACGCCAGCAAGCAGAATAGTTTGGCCGCTCGCCGCCGCGCCCGCGATACCCATGATCAAGCTGGCGTTGGAGACCAAGCCATCATTCACGCCAAACACTGCGGCGCGCAGATTGTTGGCGCCGCCTTTTGTGTGGTGACGTCGCCCAACATCAGCCAGATTGATCGGGACTGCGTGACCATCGTGATCTGGCTGCGTGTAGAGCGACATGCCGCGCACTTTCATCGCGGAGAGCACCGCGCACAAAGGACGCACGCCTAAACGCCGCAGCAAAACGCCGACGGCGCGAGTGCGCATATCAGGCTTATACCCGTCCGGTAATCGACCGCCTTTCACCCGCACGTTGTCCGCCCATATTTTGGCTTGTTTATCCGCTTCGCCGGCAAGTTCGTTGAATAACTCGGCCCGCGCAGTTCCGGCTTCCACCACAGCGACGAGACGATATAGATAGGCTGACCGTTTCTCTTCTCGCCAGCTCGACAAACTAGATTCTGCATCGGCCAAGTTTAAGCTTGAGGCCAACTCCAGATTACTTGGTTGCGATTCCTTCGCCTGCTCCAAAATCGGCCTCCTTGCCAAATTTCCAGAACTTCCGTTACTCATGCAAATCCTTTATCGATAGACGATACGCCAACCAGGAAATCAACCCAGCGCCGACAAGACATAGCATTCCCAGGGCCAGCGTTTTATGAGAAAACGCGAGCATGGGCGCCACCGCACCGGACACAATGGCGTTCAGGAGCGTGGTGACGAAGCTTTGCAATGATGCGGCGGTGCCGCGAATGCTGGGGAAAAGCTCAAGCACCAACAACGCAATGGCGGGCATGGTGAGAGACATTCCAATCGTATAAATCATCATGGGCATGACGGCCCAGGGAAGCGTGGGTGTTGCAAAGATGTTGTATGCAAAATTGATCAAGGCGGCCGCCATCATGATGATGTAACCGTAGCCTATTGCTCGCTTTGGCGAAAGACGTCCCGCTGATCTGCCGGATATGAAAGCGCCAAGGATGATTCCCAGAATGCTGGGAAAAAACAGCCATGCGAATTGCGTGGGACCCAGGCCCAATATTTTTTGAATAAACGTGGGTGACGCCGCGATATAAAGGAAGAAGCCTGCGAAATTGAAACTGACCGCCAGAGACAACAACACAAAGCGACGCGAGAGCAACACCATTCGGTAATTGTGAGCCAACGGCGCGAAACGAAATGGCTGACGCGACTCACTGGGCAACGATTCCGGCAAATACCGGTAACTCGCCAGTAGAAGCAACGCGCTTATCCCCGCAATAAAAACAAAAATCGAATGCCAGCCAAAGTGGACATATAGCCCGCCGCCAATAATCGGCGCGATGGCGGGCGCAAGGCCAAATATCATGGTGACGTGCGACATCATTTTCTGCGCTTCCACGGGATCGTAGAAATCGCGAATAACCGCACGCCCGACAACAACGCCAGCGCCGGCGGAGAGCCCCTGAACTAGGCGAAAGAAAATCAGCACGTGAATGCTTGACGCTTTTGCGCAACCAACCGACGCCGCGAAAAACGCCAACAATGAAATTAAGATCACCGGCCGCCGGCCAAAAGTATCCGAGAGCGTGCCGTGAAACAGCAGCATGAAGGCAAAGCCAAACAGGTAGATCGATAAAGTCTGCTGCATGTAAATCTGACTTGCGCCAAAGTCGGCTGCGATCCCATCGAACGCCGGGAAATAGGTATCGATCGAGAACGGCCCCAATGTGGAAAGGCCGGCAAGGAGAATGGTGATGAGCCAACGCGATGGCATTGGCGGATCTGGACGATTAAATAGTGTCATCCTAGATTCCGCAGTTGAACGCGCCCGAGTGTGCGTTTTGGCTTCGGCCGCTGCGCTTAACGTTCGTTTCACTCACGTTAACCTCCACCGAAACTTCGTTGTCCAGGCTGTCGGGCTAGGGTGTAG
>DATLHW010000518.1:0-5476 GCA_035539675.1 Burkholderiales bacterium
TTCCTTTTCTCCCGCGCCACGGGCAACGGCAAGCAACGCCGTATTATCGATAGCGACAAGATTGACGGAATTGTTGGCGGAACCTTCGATTCGCAGACAAGTTTTTTCTGCTCCGACACCCATGACAATATAATTTGCGCCCGCTTTTCGCTTCGGCAAACCCTTTGGTTCCCATCGATGTTTATCTGACGTCATAAACGGCTCCACTGTCAGATATTGGCGCACTAGATCTTTTACAAGTTTTGGAATGCCTTCACTTTGTTCCTTTCGAAGTTCTTCTTTCAACTTTTCCAATTGCTCTGCTTTCTCCGGACTCGCATCTCTCAACGTTTTAAGCGCCGTCGTATATTCTTCCGACGTTTCCCAATCACCTGAGTCAACATCTAGCGGCTTTTCCGGAAGACCGATCTCGCTCTCAAGCTTTGAGACATCCTTTCTCAACTGTTGAATTCTTTCTTGCACCCACCGAAACGGTTCCGGACATCTTTTCTCCACAAACTCCCGCCAGTGGGGATGTCGAGTGGCGGCAAACTGCTCCAACGTCACTAATGCAGTACTGCCGTGCGTCAATTCTTCTCGGCCATCAGCTTTTCGTGTTTCATTAGCGGAGTTGATGAGTTCTTCAAGTTCATCCGGCATGGGGTTGCCTTGCATAAGCTCATCGGTAATTTCCACGGCCATTGACACCATGGCGTCAATAATTTCGCCTTTATCACTTTCAGGTTCGTACTTATCTGGCCTTTCTCTTGCCGCCACAGCCTCTACAGTGGTCTCGATTTGCTTATCCGCAGCGTTTCTTGCCCCGTCTGTGGATCCTATACCCGCCTCCAGAAGACGTCTTATCTCTGTGCTTAGATTCCAGCCATAGCGATCAACTGTTGAACGAGCGTAATCTTGACCAACTTTGATCTCTCCATAACGAGTAAAGCCGTCGAGCCGTATTTCAGTGGCTATCAAATCAGCAATATTTTTCCGGGTATGCTGCCCGAATCGCTTTCGAAGGTAATCGGTATGCGCTTTGATGCCTTTGTAATGCTTAGCGACTTCGAACTCGATGACGTCTTCCATTTGCGTTAATACGTCCGGCAACCGATTCATGCTAAGTGTTGCGCCATGACTAAAACATTCGGCGATTACGCTTCCCCGAATTTTCTCCTGCATGTCTTTATGCTCCTGATCGCTCAGATCAACTGTGGCGGGGCCGCCTTCCTGTTGCTGATCAGGATCATTCGTACCTATCATGACCTGGAGCAATCGCCCTATACGCTGCTTATATTCCGAGCCACGCTCTTCGAAGTCGTCCATTGCAGGCATCGCATATAGCAGCGCCTTTAAAGGCGCCGCCTTATCCTGAAAACTCTTCTCCATTTCTTCTGCGCGCGCGGTTATTTCCTGCATTTCTTCCGGAGGCATGCCGTCAGGAAGCCAGAACTGTATGGCTTCAGATAATTGCGGTATCGCTTGCAGGTGTATGCTCGGATAACCAGTCGCGCTTTTCAGCCAGGAGCGTCTTTGCTCCATCACTTCTGTTTCGTTATAGTCTGGCGACTTGAAAGTAGCCGGAGGGCAGATTTTTGTTAGCCGGTCAGTTTGTTGTTGCGTGAGGAGCTGGAACCTCAGAAGGAAATTTCCCCTTTCGTCGGCGTTCCTGACTGCGCCGCGCAAATCAACATCAGGCCCCGCCTTTTGTAAAAGGCTCATCGCCATTTCGCCGTTGCCTTTAAAAACCGCGACTTCAATCGCTAATGCGTAATCGGCTCCATCCTTCAGATCCTTCAGTATTTGCTTTACTTCTCTGTCCTCCATGCCGAAATCTTGTTCGACGGCAATCGCAAGCGCCAATGGGCGATGAAGCGCCGGATCGTTCAGTATCTCCTCGATTTCTCCGAACTCTTCGCTTTCCATCGCGGACCTCAATCGCCAGGAGGCGCGCACATGATCGTCTGCGTAACCAGCAATCAAATCCGCGATATCATCGTGACCATGCAAGGCTGCATATATCGCGCTTTCATGACGTGAAATGTTGTTCGGCGTCACTTGCAGAATGTGCTCGACGACTTCTTTTCGTCCTTGTCTTGCCGCCGCTGTAAGAGCCGGCGCGCTATCGACTTCCGGCGCATACGCCAATAATGTGGCGACAATATCTCCATGGCCCTTCTCTGCCGCTTTTATAAGCGCGTTCGAAACGTTGGGACGTTTTTTCGCATGGTCCAATATGGTTGAGACAATGCCACGGTTATTGCTCTCCGACGCATGTTCCAATGCCTTATCGCAAGTAACATCCGGCTCATGGCTCTCCATCAATCTCTCTACAAGAGAATTGCGGCCCAGCAATGCGGCGGTTTCAAGCGCGTAGATTTTATTCGAGGCTGTAGGCTGATTTCTCAATATCGTTAACACCGCATCGTCGTGACCACTTTTGATGCCCACCACGAGGGCCACTTTAAGATCCACTTTGTCCCAGGAGATGTATTGGGAAGTGCTTTGAAATATGGCGTCAATGGTGAGCCAGCGCCCATTGTGAGCAGCGCCACCCACTGCGTCACAGGCGTGAATAGCCTCATCATCGGGTGGATTGTCTAGTAATTTAGTAACTATCGTCGTATGGCCATTTTGAGCGGCTTCCGTGAGCTTGGCGTCGAAGTGTTCCACCAAAAGCTCTGCTATTGCGAAATGACCTTCGTCCTTAGCGTCTGAAACAATTTCTCGGATATTTGTCGTAGGCAATGTCGAGAAGAGTAGCAATCTAACCATGTCTTCATTGCCGTCAACCGCAGCGTTATGTAAGGCAATAGAAAAATCGGTCTTTTTGTGGCGACGGGTTAGTACTTTTTGCGCCATTGGTACGTTGTCGGTTAAAGCGCAAACTTCAAGCGCAAGGGAGGCATCGATACCCCGTCTGGGTGCTTGCAACAATAATTTATCGACCACTGCGAATGGAGGATCAGGAAGGGTAATAACTAAGGCAAGCGCCAAGCCGATATCGAGCTCCGGGTCTTTAAGCAGACTTTCTACTTCTTCGGCTTTTGCGGGAGCATTCTGCACGGCGAAGAACAATTGCGCCGCCTTTTTTGTAGGCTCCTGCGCTTTGCGCATCATTTCCACTAAGATGTCGTCAAATTTGTTGTGAGCCGTGAAAACCATCGCTCGCTGGCAATCGATACCTTCATCTTCCGGTGCGTGTTTCAGCAAATTCTTTAACGCATCATACGATCCTTGCTCAGCTGTAACGCGTATTTCCTCTTCCAGACATTTCGTTAGCAGATCTGCAGCATCAGCATGATTTTCTTCTCTGGCGCTCACGATCACTTGCTGCATATTCCAATTCGAATCGCGCTTCGCGTGTGACAAAAGCGTATGAATTCCCTCCGAATCTTTCTCCTGTGCTTTTATCATCAACAGTTGCTTCACGCGATTTCCAAACATCTCCTCCATGTCTGGAAGCTGTTTTTCACGAGCAAAATAAACAGGGAAGTTAAGGTTCTCGCCTGGCTGCGCCACTGTCAACAACGCTTCTAAAGCCGAATGATCGCCGAGGAGAATGGCCGCCTTGTACGCGAGCGAAAAATCAAGATCCGGGGGAGCATCTTTCAAAACAGATTGAAAAATATCTTTACCGTTTTTAACGGTAATCATTAACGCCAGAGCCAATTCGCGATCAAAGTCCGACTCATTGAGAAGCTCATCAATTTCTTCCTGCGCGCCTTCTACACCATGCTGCTGACTTAACACCGTCGACCAAAGCGAAACAGTCGCTTGTGCTTCATCCGTCATTTCGGGATTCAGTATGTCTATGACGCCGCGATAGTCGTGCACCGCCGCATTCACGGCCACGCGGGAAAGAGACGAGCATGAAAATATGGATGAAAATTCGATCGGCGCCGCGCCACTATAAAATTTTTCGACTATCTCTTTAACGACCGCTTCATCGTTACTTTCTACAGCGTTAGTCAGGATCCGATCGACATGTTTTTTCAAGTCGTCGACTATCTCTTCATGTTCTTGATTCGCCCTCTCAATGGCTTTGCTGATATCAGATAGAGAAGGCGACGCATGCAGGGCGGATTGAAGTATGGTTTTGTCGCCGGAAAGAACAGCAGCTTGTAATAGCAGAGAAGCGTTAAATTCGCTTGACGGATCAGGCAACACTCTCTTGGTTATTTCACCATTCAAATTCGCGCCGCGTTCCGCAATCAATGCAAGGGCTAATGGTCGGTCTATGTCGCTCCGTTCCAACAAAATGGCTTCAACTTTATCTTGGTCACCATTGATCGCCGCTTCGAAAATGTCATGCGCGTTTTTAATGGCTGGTGAAGCTCTTTGAAGCAAAGTAGACACCATGGAATCGTTTCTGCTGCGAGAAGCGAAATAAATAGCATGAGCAAGGAGCTGCATATTGTCCGGCGCATTGTTCAGCAGTTTGCCGAGCGTTTCCAAATCATCGTCTTCTACGCAACTCTCTATCCCCTTAAGGATATATGTTGTCAGTTTCCGCTCGGCAATATCGCCCCTTCCACGATTTGTTAACGTGACTGCTACCTGAAGATCGGTATAGACGGGCGCTTTATCAAGAAGCGCGCCGAGAGCGCCTATGTTGTGGAGCCTAACAGCCATTTCGACGCCAAAGGAAAAATCCACACTCTCGGACGGTGAGTTCGTTATCAACCATGACATGAAACCATGGCCGGGGTGCTTAAAAGCGAACAAGGTGACCGCAAAAGTGCGATCGATGGCCTGACTGGACTGCCATAGATCGATCAATTCCTTGTTATTTCCCTTTCTTAAATGCTCCATAAACAGCGCAACATCTGCGATGGGTTTGCCATATTTACTGCCTAAGAAAGAGACGACATTGGGATTGGCCTTTAACATCGACCAGAATATGTACCTTCGGACATCGATGGCGGGGGGAATACATCCAAATAAGGTAAGAATCGTTGTCGTTTCATTTCTTGCTATGGCGCGATGAAGGGTATTGGCCAAGTGCCCCTTTAATAGATTGGCTATTGCATGACCGGGCCCGAATTTTCCGTGCGCTATTTGAAATGTGCGTGCAACAACTGGAGCAGGGGGGCGATTTCCCAGCATTTGGCCGACTATTTGTGTGTATCCGTACGCGGCGGCCGCTTCCAGTACTAAATCCGTGTTTATTGAATCACCATGGCGATCAAGCAATTCTTTAACACGATCGTCATCTTTATTGTCAGACGTCATGACAAGCGTAGCGGCCAAAGAATAGTCTAGCGGCGACGTTGCCAGTGAGGCCTCAATTTGATCCGTATTGCCCCCATCCAGATCGATCGCTAGATCCCACGCATTGGATAATGCCGGTGGAGCATTTTCGTGAACGGCAAGCTTGTTTGCGAAGTCAAAATTTTCCTTAGATACTGCTAGAAATAAAGCGCGACTAAAGTTAGCGCTTTGAGGGGCAATACGAATTAACGGCTCAATTCTTTCGAAAGCATCTTCATTGTTC